>CASEML010000150.1 GCA_949289145.1 uncultured Eubacteriales bacterium
CAGAAAGCCATGGATCATATTTTCCTGGATCCGCCTTACAACCATGAATTTGAGCGGGAAGTGCTGCGATATCTGGCAAAGTCCTCTTTGGCAGATATGCAGACAGTAATTATCATAGAGGCTTCCTTGGAAACCGATTTTTCCTTTATAGAGGACGAAGATTTACCGTTTGAAGTGGTAAAATACAAAAAATATAAAACCAACATGCACGTATTTGTGCAGAGAAAAGAGGATTAAATATGGCAAGAGCATTATACTCAGGAAGTTTTGACCCTGTGACGTACGGTCACATAGATATTATTAAACGTGCATCTAATATTTTTGATCAGGTAGTAGTAGCTGTTTTGAATAATAAGGCGAAAAATCCATTGTTTTCTGTAGAAGAACGTGTTAATATGTTAAAAGAAACTACAAAAGATTTAAAAAACGTAAAAGTAACATCTTTTAGTGGTTTGCTGGTAGATTTTGCAAAAGAAGAAAATATCAATGTAATTGTCAGAGGGCTTCGGGCGGTTACGGATTTTGAGTATGAACTTCAGATGGCACAAACGAATCATGAACTGTTACCGGAAGTAGATACCATGTTTCTGACCACAAGTATTTTATATTCCTATGTTAGTTCTACCATTGTGCGGGAGGTTGCCTCATACCATGGTGATGTATCCCATTTTGTGCCGGAATATATTGCGCAAAAGTTATACAATAAGTATGATGAAATACAGAAAATGCATAAGGTATAAGGAAAATTAGGAAAAGGAGATGTCTTGTTATGAGTAGCAAAATAGAGCAGATTATTGATGAAATACAAGAATACATAGATAGTTGTAAATATCAGCCGTTATCAAATACGAAAATTGTGGTATCGAAGGATGAAATGGATGAGCTGTTGCGTGAACTGCGCATGAAGACACCGGAGGAAATCAAGCGTTATCAAAAAATTATCAGCAACCGGGATGCTATCATAGAAGATGCCAAGACGAAAGCAGAAGCCATGCTTAGGGAAGCCACCATCCAGACAAATGAATTGGTAAATGAGCATGAGATTATGCAGCAGGCATATGCCCAGGCAAATGAAATTATTGCGCAGGCCACGGAGAAGGCCCAGTTGATTCTAGATAATGCCACAAAGGATGCCAATGAGATTCGTATCGGTGCAATTCAGTATACCGATGAAATGTTGGGAAGTTTACATAATATTATAAGTCACGCCATTGATTCTGCCGGTGCAAAATATGATAATTTGATTTTGGATTTAAAGCGTACCTGTGACATTATTGATACCAACAGAGCTTCTTTGTCTACGACAGACGAACAGGAAAGCTCAGAGGAACCGGACAAAGAGGCAGAGATGCCTGATGCGGAAGAATCATAGAAGTGAAGTTATAAATTTTTGTTTATGAGTTTATGAATAGAAATTTCGGGAATAGTTTAATTATAATAAGCTGTTCCCGTTTTTTATAGGATATTATGTATAAAGAAAACGGTAAATACAACAGATAAAGCAGTTTGGATTACTTTTGAAACAAAATAGGGCAAAAAGGGGAGTTTAGAATCCTTTATCATGCTGTAGGTTTGCATTAATCCAGATAAGCCGCCAAAGATACAGAGCGGAATGGCAAATAGAAAACGCAGTCCCAATGGGAACCCCTGTACGGTAATATAGTTGATTCCTGTGGTAATCTCAATAGTTCCTGTGAGTACGGCCAGCAAAGGTGCAGGAAGGGAAAGGGACAGCAACATACCAGAGATAATGGAAAACAATATCACATAACCTCCAAGTTTTGTAATCTGTGTAAAACTGTCCATAATGGCAGTATCTACAATTTCAAAATCCAGTTTCTTGCCAGAGGCAGGCGGCAATGGTTCCGTGTTTTCAGGATGATGTTTTTTACGGAATAAAGGCTGGATAATCAATGCAAAAATCATTGGCGTTCCATAAATGATCAAAATCACATAGGGAAGCAGTTCTGGCGCATCAAAACAAGAAACAGTTAAATAACTGCTGATAAACATAGGACTTAAATTGTTGCAAAAAGTCAGAAGATAACAGGATTCTTCATAACTGATCTGTCTATGCTGGTATAGTTCGGAAATTAGTTTTGCCCCCATTGGATATCCGCACAAAAAACCTGTTATCACTACAAAAGTTCCTGATTTGTTTATTTTTAGAAATTTTTCAAAAAACGAAGCAAATAAAAAAGTAAGGCAGGAAATGGCGTTTAATTCGATTAAAAGCTTTGAAATAATCATAAAAGGCAGAAGGGTAGGAAGAAGCACTTTAAACCAGAGCATAAGACCGGAACGGGCAGAGGCAACGGCATTTGCAGGAGAAACCAATAGAAAAATAAAAATAATAATTACAATGAACGTAAATAAAAATTTTCGGATTTTCATATGACATCCACTCTGAGGCAAATCTAGTTATTTTTATTTATATGAAAACTGTTGTCTGACTATGAATGAAAAAAGTGGGAATAACAAGAGGAGGTAATACATAAAATATAAAGATGCCATTGTGGGAGTTTGTCTGTGAAAAAAGAAAAAAGAGTTCATTTGCTTGCGGCTTTTGTGATTTTAAGTGTGCTGGTGATTTTGATTTTGTTTCAGCAAGAGGATATGTTGCTTGCCGGAAAATATTCCTGGGTACGGGAAAATCTGAATGAAGAGGATGGGTATCGGGACAATCAGGTAAGTGAGGGGGTACTTATGTATGCCATAGAGCAAGAGGTGCAGGGTGAGGAACTGGCAGAGTTAATTACTTATAGTTTTTTCTATGAAAACAGCTACAAGGAGTCGCTGGTAAATGGGGAAGTGATAGAGGAACTAGAAAATGACGATTGTATTGATTATATTCAGGAAAATTGCCAAGATGCCTATGAAAGTATGCTGGCAAGTAATGAGGCAATCTGGGCTGACGTAGAATATTTTCCAGTTCCGAAATCTAGCAGTGATGAAGATATGACAGTGTGTTTTGAAAATTCATGGAAGTTCGAGCGGACGTTTGGAGGCAGACGATATCATGAGGGCTGTGACATTATGGCAGATGAAAACCAGCGAGGCATATATCCAGTAATCAGTATGTGTGACGGGGTAGTGGAAAAAAAAGGATGGCTCACAAAAGGGGGGTATCGGATTGGTATTCGCGGAAATAGCGGAGCCTATTTTTACTATGCACATTTAGAGTCCTATGCTGATATAGAGGAAGGAGACCATGTGAAAGCCGGGCAGCTGTTGGGATACATGGGAGACAGTGGTTATGGTGATGAGGGAACGACAGGAAAATTTGATGTGCATCTTCATGTGGGTATTTATATTAAAACAAAAAATAATGAGGAGCTTAGTGTGAATCCGTATCCTGTGTTAAAGTATCTAGAAAACCGGAAGTTAACAATGGATTTTAGTTTGAAATAAAGGAGTTAAAAATATCACAAAAATTTTAGAAAATTAATAGGCACTGCAGAAAGAAGTGTGTTATAATTTTACTAGAAAGATTCGTGATGACTGAAAAGTCTATTATGGTAGAAAAGCCATAGTGAAAGAGTGAAAATAATTGGAGTGGTTAATATGGAAATACAATTATGGAGAGAGATTTTAAATCCTTATGAACTGGCAGTAGAGGAGTTAAAGGTCAAATTTAACCATAATATCAAGGAGCATAGAGAGAGAGGACTATATTCTCCTATTGAGCAGGTTTTAGGACGTGTAAAAACGGTTACCAGTATTATTGAAAAAGCGACGAAAAAGAATATACCGCTGGACCGGATTGAGGAAGAAATTGAAGATATCGCAGGAATCCGTCTAATCTGTCAGTTTGTGGAAGATATTTATGCAATTGCAGATATGATCAAAGAACGGGATGACATGCAGGTAAAAAGCGTGAAAGATTATATTGCTAATCGCAAAGAGAGCGGGTATCAGAGTTATCATATGATTGTAATGTATAAAATTCAAACACTGAACGGCCCTAAAACCATACCGGTGGAAATACAGATTCGAACCCTTGCAATGAATTTCTGGGCAACTATTGAACATTCTCTGCAGTATAAGTATCGTGAAAATATGCCGGAATATATTAAAGACAGTTTAAGCGGGGCAGCTACAGCAGTAATTGTATTGGATAAGGAAATGTCAGCGGTGAGAAGTGAAATTATGGATGCCCAGAATTCCTTCCGCATTAAGGCAAATGTGGTGGCTTCTATTCTGAATACAATGCAGAATTTATATAAAGTTGCCAACAAACGTGAATTGGTAAAAATTCAGGATGAATTTTACCGGATATATGAGCAGGACGATTTAGAGCAGCTTACTCGATTTGAAAAAGAAATTGATCTGATTGCAGAGGGATATAAAGTTCAGGGAATTAAACATGCATTGAATTAGGAAAGGAACAAGCGTATGCAGATTAGGTTGGATAAATTCCTTGCAGATGCCAAAGTAGGAAGCCGAAGTGAGGTAAAAGGATACATAAAAAAAGGTCGTATCCGCATAAATGATGAAATTGCAGAAAAGGCAGAAATGAAAATAGATACGGAGAAAGATCAGATTTATTTTGATATGGAAAGAGTGTGGGAAAAGGGATTTGTGTATTATATGCTGAATAAGCCTAAGGGTGCGGTAAGTGCCACCACAGACAATCGGGATAAAACAGTGGTGGACTTATTGAAACAGGAAAAATATTTTGCAGAATTATTTCCGGTGGGCAGACTTGACAAGGATACGGAGGGGCTTTTGTTACTTACGAATGACGGTGTACTTGCACATAATCTGCTTTCCCCCAAAAAGCATGTAGATAAAGTGTATTATGCATTGATCAAGGGGTTTGTAACCGAGGAAGATGTTTCTGCTTTTAAAGAAGGTCTGGACATAGGGGAAAAGAAAGAAACTATGCCTTCAGACCTTCATATTTTGAAATCAGGAGAAATCTCGGAGGTACAGATTACCATTTGCGAGGGAAAATTTCATCAGGTGAAGCGAATGTTTCAGGCTGTTTCCAAGGAAGTGATCTATTTAAAAAGAATTTCCATGGGAAAACTCACATTGGACAAAAGGCTGCAGCCAGGTGAATACAGACACCTTACAGAAGCAGAGATTGAATTGCTGAAAACCAGATAAAACAGATAACAGAGGATATCGATTATGAATAAAGGATTTTTACCAATCCGCCGTCAGGAGATGGAGGAACAGGGAATAGATCAATTGGATTTTGTTTATATTATAGGTGATGCATATGTGGATCATGCATCTTTCGGACATGCTATTATCAGCAGGGTTTTACAGGCAAATGGATATACTGTGGGAATCATTTCGCAGCCGGACTGGAAGCATAAGGAAAGCATTACAGAATTCGGGGAGCCAAGGCTGGGATTTATTGTGACGGCAGGAAACATGGATTCTATGGTGAATCATTATTCGGTTTCCAAAAAGCGGCGTGAAGCGGATGCCTTTACACCGGGCGGTGTGATGGGAAAAAGGCCGGATTATGCCACAGTGGTATATTCCAATCTGATTCGGCAGACTTATAAGAAAACACCGATTATTATTGGAGGAATTGAGGCATCTTTAAGGAGGCTGGCTCATTATGATTACTGGTCTAACTCACTGAAACGCTCTTGTTTGTTGGACTCTGGTGCAGACTTGCTGATTTACGGCATGGGTGAAAGACCTATTGTGGAAATTGCAGATGCCTTGAGCAGTGGAATCCACATTAAGGATATTACCTTTATTGACGGAACTGTATATAAGGCAAGTAGTTTAGACAACGTATACGATGCTATCACACTGCCTTCTTATACGGAACTGAAAGCAGATAAAAAGAAATATGCAGAAAGCTTTTATGTCCAGTATTGTAATACAGATCCCTTTGTGGCAAAACGGTTAGTGGAACCTTACAAAGAAAAACAGTATGTGGTACAGAATCCACCAGCAAAACCTTTATCCCAAAGTGAGATGGACCATGTATATTCCCTGCCTTATATGAGAACATACCATCCTTCTTATGAAGCGGCAGGTGGCGTCCCGGCCATTACAGAAGTAAAGTTCAGTCTTGCAAGCAACCGGGGATGTTTTGGAGGCTGCAGTTTTTGCGCCTTGACCTTTCATCAAGGAAGAATCATTCAGACTAGAAGTCATGAATCTTTGCTTGCGGAGGCGGAGAAAATTATCTGGGATAAGGATTTTAAAGGTTATATTCATGATGTGGGAGGACCCACTGCAAACTTTAGGCATATGGCATGTGAAAAGCAGGCAGAACATGGTGCCTGTCCGAAGAAACAATGCCTTTTTCCAAAACCATGCAGTAATCTGAAGGTGGATCATAAAGATTACTTAGCGCTTCTTAAAAAACTGCGGGAACTGCCCAATGTGAAAAAAGTATTTGTGCGCTCCGGTATTCGGTTTGACTATCTAATGGCAGATAAAGACGATGAATTCTTTTATGAATTATGTAAGCATCATATCAGCGGTCAGCTTAAGGTGGCACCGGAACATATTTCTGATAATGTGTTGAAGTATATGGGAAAACCAGAAAATTCTGTATATGAAGCTTTTCAGGAAAAATATAAGAACGTAAATGAGCGTATTGGGAAAAAACAGTATTTGGTACCGTATCTAATGTCTTCCCATCCGGGTTCTACCATGAAAGAAGCGGTAGAACTGGCAGAATATCTGAGGGATTTAGGATATATGCCGGAGCAGGTACAGGATTTTTATCCAACGCCGTCAACTCTTTCTACCTGTATGTATTATACAGGATATGATCCTCGAACCATGAAACCGGTATACACTCCTAAGAACCCTCATGAGAAAGCAATGCAGAGGGCATTGATTCAGTATCGTAACCCGAAAAATTATGAACTGGTAAAAGAAGCCCTAATTATTGCAGGAAGAACAGATTTAATTGGATTTGATAAAAAGTGTCTGATCCGGTCAAGAAATATGGGCAATCCATATGGGAAAAAAGCGAAAAACCAAGAAAAGGGCAAAAGCAAACAAGATTATAAGAAAGGTTATCAGAAAAAGAAAACCATTCGAAATGTTCATAAAAAGAAAAAGTAGGTGTGAATATGAAAATAGCAGTTGTAACCGGAGCTTCTTCCGGAATGGGCAGAGAGTTTGTATTAGCTATAGATAAGAGATATGGAACCATATTAGATGAGATATGGGTTTTAGCAAGAAGGAAAGAACGTTTGGAGGAATTACAAAATAAAGTAAAAACAAAGTTGCGTATTTTTCCGATAGATTTGCTGCAGCAGGAAAGTTACGAAAAGTATACAGAAAATTTAAAAAATTGTAATCCAACAGTAGGAATTCTTGTGAATTCCTCCGGTTTTGGGAAAATTGGAAGTTTTTCAGAAATAAACAGAGCAGATAACCTGTCTATGATAGACCTAAACTGTCAGGCGTTAACAAAAGTCATTTATGATACGCTCATCTTTATGAAAAAAGGAGGAAGAATCATTAACCTTGCGTCTAGTGCTGCTTTTCTGCCACAACCTGGATTTGCGGTGTATGCAGCAAGTAAGTCTTATGTGCTAAGCTTTTCTAAGGCGTTAAGATACGAGGTGATGAATCGGGGGATTTCTGTAACGGCTGTTTGTCCGGGTCCGGTAAAAACAGAATTTTTTGATATTGCAGAAGAAAACAGCCAGATTCCTTTGTATAAAAAATTGGTGATGGCAAATCCGCTAAAAGTTGTGGACAAGGCGTTAAGTGATGCCATGGCAGGAAAGAGCAAATCCGTCTATGGATTGTCTATGCAGGCATTTCAGGTGCTTTGCCGGATAGTGCCTCACGAGCTGATTTTAAAATTATTGCATATCAGTCCTACAAGCTCAAAAGGACAAAACTAGGAAATAAAGGAGAAAACCATGCAGAAAATACCTAAGGGAAACTATGGCTATTTAAAGTCACAGCGAAAAATAGAAACAATTAAGACGGTGGTGCTATTTTGTCTGTCGGCGGCGATTTTTATTGTAGGTTATGTGACCACAAAATCTAAAGCAAACCTACTTACCGTGGTAGCAGTGGCTTCCGTTTTGCCGGCGGCAAAACAGCTGACCATCACAATTCTGTATTATAAATACCATTCCGGCAGCAGGAAAACTTACGAAAAGATCCAAGGAATCATAAAGGATGCAACCTCTATATACGATATTGTAATTACTTCTTATGACAAAATCAGTGAGATTCTGCATATTGCCATTGTGGGAAAAACCATCATCGGATTTAGTGAGAAAGAAAAAACGGACGAAAAATATATTGCAAATTTTATAAAAGAAACCCTGGAAAAAAACGGATATAAAGGAAATTCTGTAAAAATCTTTAAAAACGAAGAAAGTTATCTTGACAGGCTTAAGGAGCTGCAGAAGAATTTAGGCGGAGAAAGAAATAAAGCACAGGAACAGAAGATGGCAGAGGTTATCAAAGCCATATCTATTTAAAGGGAAATTGTCAGACATGAAAGAAATTATTGTAAAAGAGAATGAAGCAGGCCAAAGGCTGGATAAGCTTTTAGCAAAATATCTGAACAAGGCACCGAAAAGTTTTATCTATAAAATGCTTCGTAAGAAAAATATCACATTAAATGAAAAGAAGGCAGAGGGAAGTGAAAAGACAAAGGTTGGTGACCTTGTGAAAATTTACTTAAGCGATGAAACTTTTGAAAAGTTTAGTGAATCGATACAAGTGCCGCAGATACATAGAAGAAAAGACAACAAAAAACCTTTATCTGTTATTTATGAAGATGAACATATTCTTCTGGTAAACAAAGAAAGCGGAATGTTGGTACAAAAGGCAAAGCCACAGGATTACTCCTTAAATGATGCAATTTTAGAGTATCTGGCAGAGAAGGGGCAGGTGACAGAAGAAACATTAAAAACCTTCAAGCCTTCTATCTGCAACAGAATAGACAGAAATACCAGTGGGCTGGTGGCGGCAGGAAAGTCCCTTTTGGGTCTGCAGGAATTATCACGGCTGTTTAAGGAGCGTACACTTCACAAATATTATCTTTGCTATGTGGCAGGACATGTGAAGGAGAAGACAAGGATAAAAGGATATCTTTGGAAAAATGAAAAGACCAATCAGGTAAAAATCTATTCAAAAGAACAAGAGGATGCGAAACTGATTGAAACAGAGTATTGTCCCGTTGTCCAGGGAAAGTATACAACTTTGCTGGAAGTAAAATTGATCACAGGAAGAACTCATCAGATCAGAGCTCATCTTGCTTCCATAGGGCATCCTATTGTGGGAGATGTAAAATACGGTAAAAAAGCTGTAAATGACAAATATAAGAAGCAATGTCATATTTCGTCCCAGCTACTTCATGCATACCGCATTAAATTTCCTAAGATGGGCAGCAGACTGGCATATTTAACGGGCAGAGAATTTGTGGCAGAAGTGCCAAAAGAATTTAGAATTATGGAAAAGTACAGGTGAGAAAATGGCGACATGGAGTTCTAGGGGCTTACGAGGCTCCACACTAGAAGAAATGATAAACAGAACCAATGAAAAATATCGGGAGGGAAAGCTTGCACTGATTCAAAAAATACCTACGCCCATCACACCCATTTCGATAGATAAAACCACCAGACATATCAGACTTGCTTATTTTGAGCAAAAAAGTACAGTAGATTATATTGGCTCTGTGCAGGGGATTCCGGTTTGCTTTGATGCAAAAGAATGTAATACGGATACATTTCCAATGCAGAATATACATAAACACCAGTTTAATTTCATGACAGAATTTGAGCAGCAGGGTGGCATTACTTTTCTTATATTGTATTTTTCTCATAGAAATCTGTTTTATTATTTAAAATATAGTAAGCTAAAGGAGTTTTATGAGAGAATGGATCAGGGAGGGAGAAAAAGTTTCCGTTTGAATGAACTCACAGAAGATTATGTGATTCATCCCAAGGGCGGAATATTGGTTCCTTATTTGGACAGCATACGTCAGGATTTGGAAGAAAGGGAAGAAAAATCTTGACATCTTTTCAGGTTGACTATATAATTATGGAAGTTTATTAGAGTAGCGAGTTAACGAATTAGCAATTTACTATGCTAAAGTGACGGCGGAGGATAGAAGATAATGGAAAACAGACTATTACATACACCAGAGGGTGTAAGAGATATTTATAATTCAGAATGTGAGAAAAAGCAGGTACTTCAGGAAAGACTCTTTGATGTTTTAAAGCAGTATGGATATCAGGCGATTGAAACACCAACCTTTGAATATTTCGATGTTTTTTCGAGAGAAGTGGGAACCACAGCTTCCAAAGAATTATTTAAGTTTTTTGACAGGGAAGGAAATACACTGGTAATGCGTCCGGATTTTACACCGTCCATTGCCCGCTCCGCGGCAAAATATTATCAGGATGAAGATTTGCCGATCCGTTTTGGATATATGGGTAATACTTATATTAATCACCATAGCCTTCAGGGAAGATTGAAGGAAACCACGCAGCTGGGCGCAGAATTGATTGGTGATGACAGCGTGGGTGCAGATGCAGAAATCGTGGCATTGATGATTCGATGTTTAAAGACTGCCGGACTGAAGGAATTTCAGGTAAGCATTGGTCACCTTGATTTTTTTAAAGGTTTAATGGAAGAAGCAAAATTAGAAGAAGATGTTGAATTAGAATTAAGAGAACTGATTTCTAATAAGAATCACTTTGGCATTGAAGAATTGTTGGCAGAGCATAATATACCGGAAGATGTGAAAACTTGTTTGGAAAAGACACCGGAGTTTTTTGGTTCCATAGATATGCTGGCTGATGTAAAGAAAATGGTCCGCAATGAAAAATCAAAAGCAGCTTTAGGGCGCCTGGAGGCTGTTTATAAAGCTTTAAAAGTATATGGAGTAGAAGATTACATTACTGTGGATCTGGGTATGGTCAGCAAATATAAATATTATACCGGAGTTATTTTCAAAGCATACACCTATGGAGTTGGAGAGGCATTAATTACAGGAGGGCGTTATGACGGTCTGTTAAAGCATTTTGGTAAGGAATCTGCCGCAATCGGTTGTGTACTGATGGTGAATCAGCTGATGGCAGCTCTTTCCAGACAGAAAATTGAGATACCGATAGCTAATGATAAGGTTCTTTTGGTGTATGAAGATGACAGCGAAGATAAGGCGGTAGAACAGGCAGAAAAAATGCGTTCAGAAGAAGGCAGAATGGTAGCCTTGTTAAGAAGAAATGGAAAAGACATGGAAGATTATAAGGTTTATGGTGAAAGACATGGCTTTTCCCAGATTCTTTATTTATAGCATCAGAAAATTTGAAGTGGGCTTTTTGGTGTTTGGAACAAGGCGGCTGTGGAAGAAGATAGAGGAGAAAAGAAAATGAGATATTTAACATTTGCGTTAGGAAAGGGACGGCTTGCAAAAACAACGTTGGAAATGTTTGAAAAGATTGACATTACTTGTGAGGAAATGAAAGACAAGGATTCTAGGAAACTGATTTTTGTCAATGAAGAATTAAAACTGAAGTTTTTTCTGGCAAAGGGACCGGATGTACCTACATACGTGGAATATGGTGCTGCCGATATAGGTGTGGTTGGGAAAGATACCATTTTAGAAGAGGGCAGAAAAATGTATGAAGTGCTGGATTTGGGTTTTGGCAAGTGCAAGATGTGTGTGTGCGGACCGGCGGAAGCGAAAGAGTTATTACAGCATCATGAATTGATTCGTGTAGCAACCAAGTATCCCAATATAGCGAAAGATTATTTCTACAATAAAAAGCATCAGACCGTAGAAATCATTAAATTAAATGGTTCTATTGAACTGGCGCCCATTGTGGGATTGTCAGAGGTCATCGTAGATATTGTGGAAACAGGAACCACTTTAAGAGAAAATGGACTGACCGTATTAGAAGAAGTGTGCCCGCTTTCTGCCAGAATGGTAGTAAACCAAGTCAGTATGAAAATGGAAAATGAGCGAATTACAAAAATTATCAATGATTTAAGGAGAATCTTATGAGAATTATAAAGCTGGAAGAAAAAACGAAGAAAAACATATTAGAGGATTTATTAAAGAGAAGCCCAAACAGTTATGGAGAATTCGAAAGTAGAGTAACGGATATTGTAAATAATGTGAAAGCAAAGGGCGATGAGGCTTTATTTGAATACACAGAAAAATTTGATGGAGTGAAGATATGTGCTGACTGCATTAAGGTGACAGAAGAAGAAGTGAAAGAAGCTTACGAAGAAGTAAGTGAAGAGCTTCTTGGCATTATTCGAAAAGCATTAAAAAACATCGAGAGTTATCACGCAAAACAGCGTCAGCAAAGCTGGTTTGATGCTACCCCTATAGGCACTATTTTAGGGCAGAAGGTCACACCGTTAGAAAAAGTAGGTGTGTATGTACCGGGCGGAAAAGCGGTGTACCCATCGTCTGTACTTATGAATATTATGCCGGCAAAAGTTGCGGGAGTGGACAGAATTATTATGACTACACCACCGGGAAAAGACGGCAAAGTCTGTGCTACTACGTTGGTAGCTGCTACAGAAGCGGGAGCCACAGAAGTGTATAAGGTTGGCGGTGCCCAGGCTGTGGCAGCGCTAGCTTATGGAACAGAGAGCATTCCAAAGGTGGATAAGATTGTGGGACCGGGTAATATTTATGTGGCTCTTGCGAAAAAAGCAGTATATGGACACGTAAGTATTGATTCCATTGCCGGACCAAGTGAAATTCTTGTGATTGCCGATGAAACAGCAAATCCAAGATTTGTGGCGGCAGATTTGCTATCCCAGGCAGAACATGATGAGATGGCATCTGCAATCTTAATCACTACCAGTCAGGAACTGGCAGAAAAAGTTTCAGAGGAAGCAGATAAATTTACCGCAGAATTGTCAAGAAAAGAAATTATTCAGAAATCTTTGGATAATTATGGATATATTTTGGTGGCAGACACTATGGAGGAAGCCATTGCGGCAGCGAATGATATAGCATCAGAACATTTGGAAATTCAAACAAAGGATCCATATAATGTGATGACGAAGATTCGCAATGCAGGTGCTATCTTTATTGGAGAATACAGCTCTGAGCCATTAGGTGATTACTTTGCTGGTCCAAACCATGTACTTCCAACCAACGGTACTGCAAAATTCTTTTCACCGTTAAGTGTGGATGATTTCATTAAGAAATCCAGTATTATTTCCTATTCTAAGGAAGCACTGGAACCAATACACCAGGATATCATTAAATTTGCAGAGGCAGAACAGCTGACTGCCCATGCAAATTCCATTAAGGTAAGATTTGAAGATTAGTATAGAGGGAAAATATATGGAAAGAACGGCAAAAATAACAAGAAAAACCAAGGAAACGGATATTACTATTGAATTGAATTTAGATGGTAATGGTATCGCAAATATTGACACAGGCATCGGTTTCTTTGACCATATGCTGGAGGGTTTTGCAAAACACGGCTTTTTTGATTTGAATTGCTTTGTGAAAGGTGATTTGATCGTGGACTGTCATCATACCATAGAAGACACTGGAATTGCCCTTGGAGCAGCCATCAAAGAGGCACTAGGAGATAAAAAAGGCATTGGGCGTTTTGGACAGCGTTATCTTCCAATGGATGAAACATTGATGCTTTGTGCCATTGACTTATCCGGCAGACCATATCTTGTATTTGATGTTGATTTTTCTGTGGAACGGATAGGATATTTTGATACAGAAATGGTAAAAGAATTTTTCTATGCCATTTCTTATGGGGCTGGAATGAATCTGCATATGAAACTGGTTCACGGAAGCAACAACCACCATATTATTGAAGCGGCATTTAAGGCATTTGCAAAAGCTTTGGATGAAGCCTGCACTTATGACGAACGAATAACAGATGTACTTTCCACAAAAGGTACACTCTAAGGCAAAGGAGACAGCAAAAATGAAAAATAATAAAAAGTTAGTTCCATGTATATATCTTCAGGAAGGAATGGCGGTAACCGGCTTTGGAGACTTGGGCCCGGAAGGTGACGGAGATGCAGTAAGCCTTGCAAAATATTATTCAGACGCAGGTGCAGATGAACTAATCGTGTTTGATTTTTCCGATTCCGATGAAGCCCATGAGAAAGCCATTGGCATTTTAAGAGAAATTGCAAGAGTTGTGGAAGTTCCTATTATTGCCGGTGGTAATGTGAAACGTGTGGAAGATGTGAAAAAGTTATTATATGCAGGGGCTTCCAAAGCAATGTTAAACTATGCAAAGCAGGGTAATATTGAATTAACAGAAGAAGTTTCCAAGCGTTTTGGTAAAGAAAAAATTGCAGTTTCCATTGATAATATGGCAGCAATTGCAGATAATAAATCATTAATTGAAACATATGTAGAGGAAATTGTATTTGTAAAAGTAGAGGATGAGCAGATCATAGGGGAGGCGGCAGGTGCTATAGATATTCCGGTACTGCCAGTGTGGAGTTCTAACAGAGAAGCTGATATAAAAAGCATTCTTTCCATTGAAAATGTAAGTGGTATTTGCGCAGATCAGCTTAACGGAGCAGATGTGGATTTTATGCAGATGAAACAGGAGTGCAAAAAAGCGGGAATTCCGGTATGCATTTTCGAAAGTTCCATGCAATGGTCGGATTTTAAATTAAACTCTGAGGGTATGATGCCTGTAATTGTTCAGGATTATATTACAGATGAAGTGCTTATGCTTGCATACATGAATGAAGAAGCGTTTCACCATACGGTTGCCACCGGAAAAATGACTTATTACAGCAGAAGCAGAAAGGAACTGTGGGTGAAAGGACTTACTTCAGGACATTTCCAGTATGTGAAATCACTGACTGCCGATTGTGACCTAGATACCATTTTAGCAAAAGTTTCACAAGTGGGAGCAGCCTGCCATACCGGAAACAGAACCTGCTTTTTTAACCGGCTGGTAGAAAAAGAAGGAACTGTAACGAATCCCTTGAAGGTATTTGAGGAAGTGTATAATGTGATTGCGGACAGAAAAGAAAATCCGAAAGAAGGTTCTTATACCAATTATTTATTTGATAAAGGCATTGATAAAATATTGAAAAAGGTGGGAGAGGAAGCAACAGAAATTGTGATTGCGGCCAAAAATCCTGATCCGGAAGAAATCAAATACGAAGTATCCGATTTCCTTTATCATATTATGGTTCTTATGGTGGAACGTGGTGTAACATGGTCTGATATTATCAAAGAACTTGCAAACAGGTAATGAATAAAATGATGAAAAAAATTATTGTGATTGGCGGTGGCGCTGCCGGCATGATGGCTGCTATTGAAGCTGCCAGAAACGGTGCAGAGGTTATTTTGTACGAAAAAAATGAAAAGTTGGGAAAAAAACTTTTCATCACGGGAAAAGGCAGATGTAATCTGACAAATGCTTGTGATATGGAAGAGTTACAAAAAAGTGTGATGAAAAATCATAAGTTCTTGTACAGCGCTTTTCAAAATTTTAATAATTGGGAAACGATAGGATTTTTTGAAGATTTGGGATTGGCAACGAAGATGGAACGGGGAAACAGGGTGTTTCCTGCTTCTGATCATTCTTCCGATGTGATCAAAGCTTTAGAACAGGAATTAAAGCGTCAGGGTGTTGCGGTATGTCTGAAAGAAAAAGTCAAAAATATCATAGAACAGCAGAATGCAGTTGCAGGTGTAACATTGGAAAGCGGAAGAAAGATTATAGCGGATGCGGTGATCGTTGCTACCGGCGGTTTGTCCTATCAGTCTACCGGTTCTACCGGTGATGGTTTTCGGTTTGCAAAAGCTTTAGGACATAAAGTTACAGAGCTGTC
The DNA here is from genome assembly GCA_949289145.1 of uncultured Eubacteriales bacterium. Taxonomy (GTDB): domain Bacteria; phylum Bacillota; class Clostridia; order Lachnospirales; family Lachnospiraceae; genus RUG11237. The sequence continues at coordinate 15,769 of CASEML010000150.1, forward strand.
GCCTGCACTGGTTCCTATGACAGTTAGTGAAGAATGGGTTCCTAGACTGCAGGGACTTTCCCTGCGTAACGTAAGGGTGACCATCAAAAACCAGACAAAAGTCCTTTACGAGGAATTCGGAGAAATGCTGTTTACTCATTATGGTGTCAGTGGACCACTGATTTTAAGTGCCAGCAGTGTGGTGTTAGAAGAATTAAAGAAACAGAATCTTACGTTAAAGATAGATTTGAAACCGGCATTGTCACCGGAGCAGTTAGACCATAGAATACTGCGCGATTTTGAACAGGATAAAAACAAACAGTTTAAAAATATACTGGGAAATCTTTTGCCGGCAAAAATGATTCCGGTAATAATTGAATTAAGCGGGATTTTTCCAGAAAAGAAAGTAAATGAAATTAACAAAAAAGAGCGCAGAAAGCTGTTAGAAACAATCAAGGGGCTGTCCATGACACTTACGGGTGTCAGGGGATATCAGGAGGCTATTATTACCAGAGGGGGCGTGGAGGTAAAAGAAATTAATCCTGCCACAATGGAATCAAAAAAGAAGAAAAACTTGTATTTTGCAGGAGAAGTACTGGATGTGGATGCAGTAACTGGCGGCTTTAATCTGCAGATAGCTTGGTCTACGGCCATGGCCGCAGCAAGGGCGGCTTCAAAACAATAATTTGAGATAACAATAGTAAAGGAGAAAAAAATGGCATACAGCATAGCAATTGACGGACCTGCCGGTGCAGGAAAAAGTACTATCGCAAAAAGAATCGCAAAGGAGTTATCTTATATTTATGTGGACACAGGAGCCATGTATCGGGCTATGGCATTGTTCTTTTTAAGGGAAGGGATAAAACCAGAGGAAGAAGAAAAAATAAATATAGAATGCCAAAAAGCAGATATTACAATAGAATATCAAAATGGTGAACAGCAGGTAATTTTGAACGGGGAAAATGTAAATGGTCTGATTCGAACAGAAGAAGTGGGAAATATGGCGTCGGCAACTTCTGTGAATGGCAATGTTCGTGCGAAAATGGTGGAATTACAGCAGCAGCTGGCAGAAAAGGCAGACGTAATTATGGATGGCAGAGATATAGGAACGAAGGTGCTTCCAAAAGCTCAGTTAAAAATATATCTGACTGCAAGTGCCAGAACTCGTGCGGAGCGCCGCTATAAAGAATTACGGGAAAAACAGTTTGAGTGCGACATAGAAACCATAGAAAAGGACATTATTGAACGTGATTACCGGGATATGCACAGGGAAAACTCGCCTTTAATGCAGGCGGAGGATGCAGTGCTTGTGGATTCCTCTCACATGAGTGTAGAGGAAGTGGCAGAACATATTATTCAACTTTTTAGAGAAAAAATAAAGTGTTAATTTGCAGATATAGGAGAGGTATATGGAAGTAAAACTGGCAAAAAGTGCAGGATTTTGTTTTGGTGTAAAAAGAGCCATAGACACAGTATATGAACAGGTGGAAACGGGCAAAAAAATATATACTTTAGGTCCTATTATTCACAACGAAGAAGTGGTAAAGGATTTAGAAGAAAAAGGTGTTCAGGTTTTAGAGATGGAGCAGGAACTGGAAAAAGTAAAAGACGGAACCATAATTATCCGTTCCCATGGCGTGCCAAAACATGTATACGAAAGCATAAAACGGCAAAAACTTGAATATGTAGATGCAACTTGTCCGTTTGTAAGAAAAATTCATAAAATTGTAGAAGAAGAAAGTGGTAAGGGGAATACAATTTTAATCATAGGCAATGAAAATCATCCGGAAGTAGCAGGTATTCGGGGGTGGAGCCGGTCAGAGGCATATGTGATAAATACAGTGGAAGAAGCGGTAAAATTTGATATTCCGGTAGAAAAAAAATTGTGTATTGTGTCTCAAACGACATTTAATTACAATAAATTTCAAGAATTAGTTGAAATTATTTCGAAAAAGAGGTATGATATAATTGTTTTAAATACGATTTGCAATGCAACGGAAGAACGCCAGCAGGAGGCACGGAAGATTGCAAAGGATGTGGAGGCCATGATTGTTATCGGTGGCAAACACAGTTCTAATACGCAAAAGTTATTTGAAATATGTAAAAAAGAATGTGAAAATACTTACTATATACAGACACTTGTTGATTTAGATTTTGACAGACTAAAGACAGTTGGCAGCGTAGGTATTACCGCAGGGGCATCCACCCCAAAGAATATTATTGAGGAGGTTCAATGTAAATGTCAGAATTAAGTTTTGGAGAAATGTTAGAGGAGTTCGATAAGACTATCCGAGTTGGAGAAAAAGTGGAAGGAACTGTAATAAGCGTAAAAGAAGATGAAATTATCTTAAATATAGGTTACAAGGCAGACGGTATTATTACAAGAAACGAGTACACAAACACACCAAATGTTGATCTGACCACTATGGTTCAGGTTGGCGAAAAAATGGAAGCTAAGGTTTTAAAAGTAAATGACGGAGAAGGTCAGGTTCTTTTAACCTACAAACGTCTTGCCGTGGATAAGGCAAACGAAAGATTAGAGGAAGCTTTCAATAACAAAGAAGTATTAAAAGCAAAAGTTGCCCAAGTATTAGATGGGGGCTTAAGTGTAGTTGTAGATGAAGCAAGAGTATTTATTCCTGCAAGCTTAGTTTCAGATACTTATGAAAAGAATTTAGAAAAATATGCAGATCAGGAAATCGAATTTGTAATCAGTGAATTCAATCCAAAGAGAAGAAGAATCATTGGTGACCGCAAGCAGTTGATCGTTGCAGAAAAGGCAGAAAAGCAGAAAGAATTATTTGCAAGAATTTCTGTAGGAGATACCGTAGAAGGTGTTGTTAAGAATGTAACAGATTTTGGTGCATTCATTGATTTAGGTGGAGCTGACGGGTTGCTTCATATTTCTGAAATGTCATGGGGCAGAGTAGAAAATCCAAAGAAAGTATTTAAAGTTGGTGAAAACGTAAAGGTTTTAATTAAAGATATTTCCGGAGATAAGATTGCCCTCAGTATGAAGTTCCCTGAAACAAATCCTTGGAACAATGCTGCTGAAAAATATGCAGTAGGCACTGTAGTAACGGGAAAAGTTGCAAGAATGACAGATTTTGGTGCATTTGTTGAATTGGAAGCAGGTGTAGATGCTTTATTGCATGTATCACAGATTTCAAGAGTTCACGTTGAAAAACCAGCTGACTTCCTAAAGATTGGTCAGGTAATCGAAGCTAAGGTTGTTGATTTTAATGAAGAAGAAAAAAAGATTAGCTTAAGCATGAAAGTTTTAGAACCGGAAGCAGCACCTGCAGAGGAAACAACAGAAGAAGAGTAATCTGATTTTAGGATTAGTAAAGGGGCGGTTTTTGTATGGCAATGGACTACGAGGGTTTCAAAAAAAGCGTTTATGATCTGACAAAAATTGACCTGAGTTCCTATAAGGAAAAACAGATGAAGCGTAGAATTGATACGCTGATTGCAAAAAATAAGATTGTAGGTTATGATGCTTATTTGGAAGCAATTCAGAAAGATAATGAGTTGTTTGAAAAATTTGTGAATTATTTGACAATTAACGTATCAGAGTTTTACAGGAATCCAGAGCAATGGGAAATTCTGGATAAAGAGGTATTTCCAAGTCTTATTAGTATGTATGGGAAAAATCTGAAAATTTGGAGTGCTGCGTGTTCTACTGGTGATGAACCTTATTCTTTAGTGATGGCTTTATCGAGACACCTTCCACTAAGCAATATTAGGATTATTGCGACGGATATTGACAAGCAGGTAATTGCAAAAGCTAAAGTTGGTTTATATAATGAGAAGAGTATTGCAAATGTTCCTAAAGATTTGAAAGAGAAATATTTTTCTAAAATTGGAATGTCATATCAGATTTCAGATACCATTAAAAGTCGCGTGGAATTTAAACAGCATAATTTGCTGAAGGATACCTATCCGTCAGATTGTCATTTAATCGTTTGTCGTAATGTTTTGATTTATTTTACGGAAGAAGCAAAACAGGATATATATAAGATGTTTAATCAGGCATTATTTAGCAGAGGACTTCTTTTTATTGGAAGTACAGAGCAGATTATGAATTACAAAGAGTTAAATTATGACAGATACAAATCATTTTTTTATCAGAAATCCAATTAACTAATAGAAAGCACGCAAAATGCGTGCTTTCTATTGTTATATTATGGGTCGTGACCCTGTTGAGCTCGCGAAGCGTGCGAAATATTAACCACCCGCTATGCGGGTGCGCGACGTTGGTTATACCAAAAAATCACCTTTCCGTTATAAAATAAGGTTGTTCAAGCCGATTTATAACGAAAGG
>CASEML010000151.1 GCA_949289145.1 uncultured Eubacteriales bacterium
AGGCTGCTTCCTGAATGTCCTTGGAACATTCACCGGAAACCCTTGCAGATTCAAGGTTTCTTGCCGCTTTTCCTCAGCGGCGTATATTAATATATCATATCTTTTTCGACCTGTCAACAAGTTTTTTAAAGTTTTTTTTACTTTTTTTACCTGTTTTTTACTTCGAAAAAAAATGGAAGCGTTTTCCGCTTCCAAACGGAGAAAGAGGGATTTGAACCCTCGCGCCGCGTGAGCGACCTACACCCTTAGCAGGGGCGCCTCTTCGGCCTCTTGAGTATTTCTCCTTATCCGAATTTCACAATCCGTATTCTGTTTTTGCGCTTCATAATGCATTAGTTAGTATATCAAAGCATAATTTATTTGTCAATCACTTTTTTTCTTTTTTGTGATTTTTATTATAATTTGAGTTGATTGCTATCAATTTTTAATATTTTTTATAAACATTTCTTTTGTCAAAGGCGCTATATTACTTTATAATAATAGAAAGTTATATTTAGGAGAAAAAACTTATGATTGACAACGAATTTGAAAAAACATTTATAAGAACATCCAATCCAAATATTTTTAAAGCAGGAACTTTATTTGATAATCCAGAAGCATTTCATGAGCTTATGATGCATTATTACTGTGCCATTCGAGAAGTGACCACAAAGCTAGAAGTTCTCAACGACGAATTAAGCCTTAAAAGCAGACATAGCCCTATCGAAGACATTCGTTCTAGAGTCAAATCTCCCGAAAGCATTGCTGAAAAGCTACATAAAAAAGGTTTGGAACCGACAACAGCTAACATTGTAAGAAATTTGGATGACGTGGCTGGCATTCGAGTAATATGCTCTTTTGTAGATGATATTTTTGATATTGCAAATATGCTGGCATCTCAGGATGATATCACTTTAATTGAAAGCAAAAATTATATTAAGTTTCCAAAAGATAATGGCTACCGCAGTCTCCATCTGATTGTAGAAATTCCGATTTTCTTATCTGGCGGCAAAAAGCCCATGAAGGTAGAAGTACAGATTCGCACCATTGCTATGGATTTTTGGGCAAGCTTAGAACACCAGCTTAAATACAAGAAAAATATTTCCAACGCCGAAGAAATCAGTCTGGAATTGAAGAAGTGTGCAGATATTATTTCAGCCACCGACCTACGCATGCAGGATATCCGCAACAAATTAAATAACAGTAATTAAAAGGCAGCAGAAGTAGAGGCTAATTCTCCTCTACTTCTGCTATTTTTTTCTCAATTTGTTCTTTTACAAGTTTAGCAATTTCTACGGTCTTCATATCTTTATAGTCTTCATAATATAATGGTTTCAAATAATGAATCTGCACAGTAACCGGTGCTATAGAGTGGGTATCAAACACTTTATAGGAATCTAACAATGCCACCGGTACGATAGGACACTTTGCCTTTACTGCACCTTTAAAACTGCCTCCTTTAAATTCCTGCAGTTTATTACCGTTTTTAGAGCGGGTTCCTTCTGCAAAAATCACAAAATTTCTTCCCTGCTTGACCTGTTTCGCCATCTCTAAAATTACTGTCATAGACTGGCGCACATCTTCTCTGTCCAATTCCAATGCCCTTAATGCCAAAAAAATATTTTTCAAAAGAGGGATCTGCATCAGCTCTTTTTTCATAACTACGGTAAATGGATGGGGGTGCACTTCCAACATGGTCAGCACATCATACAAGCCCTGATGATTTGGAAACATAACATAACCGTTTTTATCCGGAAGATTTTCCAAACCGTAAGCTTCTACCTTAACCTTACCACCCCAGTTGGCACTTTTGGTGATTCGTTTGATAAAAGCATACACCTCTTCCTCATTGTATTTTTTTGCATAACTTTTTGAAGTACTTATATACAACAATTTTATAATATAGTAAGGAAGAACATAAAAGTTCTTTAAAAACATAATTACAATTCTTTTCATAATACCCTACCTTCTATAATCTTCAATTGCCGTTTCATATAAATTATTTCCTTGAGAATCAATTACCACGATTACAGGAAATTTTTCTACTTCCAATTTACGAATGGCTTCTGTTCCCAAGTCGTCATAAGCAATCACTTCTGATTTTTTAATACATTTAGAAAGAAGGGCACCTGCACCGCCAACCGCTGCAAAATATACCGCTTGATTGCGCACAATCGCCTCCTGAACCTCTTTTGAGCGTTTCCCCTTTCCAATCATTCCTTTCAGCCCCAAATCAAGCAAAGAAGGGGCATATTTATCCATTCTGCTGGCCGTGGTAGGACCTGCCGAACCAATAGGTCTTCCCTCTCTTGCCGGAGACGGTCCCATATAATAAATTACATTGTTTTCCATAGCCAAAGGAAGTTCCTGCGCTTGTTCTAGCGCTTCATACATTCGTTTATGGGCAGCATCTCTGGCTGTGTATATAGTTCCGGTAATATACACATAATCACCGGATTTTAAATCTTTAATATCCTCACTGCAAAAAGGAGCATTTATATATTTATCCATAGATTGCCTCCTATATGGTTCTTACGATATGACGGTTAACATGACAACAGATATTAATTCCCACCGGAAGTCCCGCTATATGGGTGGGGTATGTTTCAATGTTCACTGCAAGAGCTGTAATCCTTCCACCTAATCCCCCCGGTCCAATACCGAGATCATTGATTTTCTGAAGCATCTCTTCTTCTAGTTCTTTTACATAAGGAATCGCTGAACGTTCTTCCATATTCCTGGTTAAAGCATGCTTTGCCATAATCGCACACTTTTCGAAAGTTCCGCCAATACCAACACCTACTACCATAGGTGGGCAGGCGTTGGGACCGGCATCTTTTACTGCTGTAAGAATAGCATTTTTTACACCTTCAATTCCATCTGCCGGCTTTAACATGAATACCCGGCTCATATTTTCACTGCCAAATCCTTTGGGAGCAACGGTAATCTTCATCTTATCTCCACTTACAATGCTGTAGTGTATGATTGCGGGTGTATTATCTTTGGTATTTTCACGAATGATCGGATCTGAAACCACGGATTTGCGAAGAAATCCGTCTACATAACCCTGACGCACACCCTCATTAATAGCTGCTTCTAAATCTCCGCCTTCTATATGTACATCCTGCCCTACTTCCACGAAAATAACTGCCATGCCAGTATCCTGACAAATAGGTATAGTATCTGCCCCTGCAATCTGCAGATTATCCTGAAGCTGATGTAGAATCTGCTTACCCAACGGAGATTCTTCTTTGTCCACAGCCTCTTTCATCGCTTTATCCATGTCTTTTGACAAATAATGATTTGCCTCAATACACATTTCTTTGATTGTTTTTGTAATTTCTTCTGTTCTTATTGTACGAATCATCACTGTGCCCCCATTAATAATCAATAGATTTCATATATTTCATATAATTTACTACCATTAATGCAATTTTAAATGTCAATGCATCATCAAACACCCGGATGTCCAGTCCCGTACTCTTCTGTAGCTTTTCTAAACGGTATACCAATGTATTTCTATGTACAAATAACTGTCTGGAGGTTTCTGACACATTCAAGTTATTTTCAAAAAACTTATTTATGGTAATCAGTGTTTCTTCATCGAAAGTATCCGGCGTCACATCTTGAAATACTTCGTTCATAAACATCTCGCACAAAGACATGGGCAGCTGATAAATCAAACGTCCGATTCCCAATGAACTGTATCCCACCACTGTTTTTTCTGTATAAAATATTTTTCCCACATCCAATGCCATTTTAGCTTCTTTGTAAGATTTTGAAATTTCTTTAATTTCACCGACTACAGTGCCATATGCCACGCGAACCTGTGTCATTGCTTCTGCATTCAGCATATCAACTAATGTTTTCGCAATATTACGCAGTTCTTCATCACTTTCATTTTCTTTTAACTCTTTTACTAATATAATGTTTTTTTCATCAACAGCTGTAACAAAATCTCCGCTTCTATTGGAGAAGAGACTTTTTACTGTTTCCATTGCACCATTATCTTTTTCTGTCTTGGTTTCTATAATATACACTACACGTTTTGCCTCTACCGGAATATGAAGTTTCTTGGCTCTGTTATAAATATCCACCAGCAGAAGATTATCAAGGATCAAATTCTGAATAAAATTATTTTTATCAAATCTTTCTTTGTATGCAACTATCAGATTCTGTATTTGGCATACAGCTATTTTCCCGATCATATACGCATCTTCACTGTCACCCTTTGACACCAGCACATTTTCTAACTGCCTGTCATCATATACTTTAAAAAAGTGATACCCTCTTATGACCTGACTGTCCGCTGCCGATTCCACAAAAGCCTGCACTTCGGTTGGCTGAATTTCGTCAACCTCATATGTTGTCGCAAGAACTACACCATCTAAATCCATCACACATAAATCTATTTTCGTAATTCCCCGAAGTTCATCAATACTTGTTTGTATAATCTGATTTGCAATCACGAAATTCACTCCTTATTTATCAATTTTAGCTTATATTTTTTAATTCTAAACTAATAATTTAATAAAAGCAAGTAATTTTATGTAAAGAGTTCTGCAGTGATATGCCTGCACATATAAAAAGGAGCCGTTATTCGGCTCCTTTTTATAACTAGTTTGTAATTGTCTTTTCTGTTTCTTTGTCAAATACGTGAATCTTTTCAACATCAAGAGCAAATTTAACTTTGTCTCCCGTTCTCACAGTTGTACGAGGATCAACTCTTGCTGTCATTGGGAATTCAGCCAAGTCGAAGTATAAATATACTTCAGCACCTAATAATTCATATACTTTAATAGTAGATTCAATTACAGCGTTTGGATGTGTTTCAATCATAACCTGTGAATCATATACATCTTCTGGACGAATACCAAGAACTACTGTTCTGTTTGCATATCCGCCATCAATTAAAGCTTTTGCTTTTGTCGGCGGAAGTTCAATGTCATAACCTGCTGTGGATAATATAACCTTATTTCCATCTACTTTACATTTTGCATCTAAGAAGTTCATCTGCGGACTTCCCATGAATCCTGCTACGAAAAGGTTCACTGGTCTTTCGTATAAATTCTGTGGTGTATCAACCTGCTGAATAACACCATCTTTCATAACTACGATTCTTGTACCAAGTGTCATAGCTTCTGTCTGGTCATGTGTTACATAGATGATGGTTGTTCCCAATCTCTGATGTAATTTTGCAATTTCAATACGCATCTGTACTCTTAACTTAGCATCCAAGTTTGATAAAGGTTCATCCATAAGGAATACCTTAGGATTACGAACGATAGCACGTCCCATAGCAACACGCTGTCTCTGTCCACCAGATAAAGCCTTTGGCTTACGGTCAAGCAATTTTTCAAGATCAAGAATCTTTGCAGCCTCTTTTACCATTTTATCGATTTCATCTTTTGGTACTTTTCTTAATTTCAAACCAAAAGCCATGTTATCGTATACTGTCATATGTGGATATAATGCATAGTTCTGGAATACCATGGCGATATCTCTGTCCTTAGGTTCCACGTCATTTACCACTCTGTCACCAATCTTCAATTCACCTGAACTAATGTCTTCCAGTCCGGCAATCATACGGAGTGTTGTAGATTTACCACATCCTGATGGTCCTACAAAGATGATAAATTCCTTATCTTCAATTTCAAGATTGAAATCTTTTACTGCTTCAAATCCATTTGGATATACTTTACAAACATTTTTTAATGATAAACTTGCCATTATTTCTTCCTCCTGATATTATTTTATACTTTTTAAGCTTTTCTTAGTATAAACCATTCTGCGCTTTTGGAAAATACCACAATTCCACAAATATTTTTGAAATGCTTTGGTAACAATGATAAACCCTCGTCATTCTGACGAAGAAAAATAAGGGTTTGTATACATATTGACGGAATACACTTTCTTGCACAGTGAATCGCCACTCACTTTTGTAAGGTTTCTTCTTCCTCGGTCACAGTTATATAAGTTTTGAAGATTTTTACATATATATATGACATCACATATGCAAACGCTGATTCCCCAAACAGCAACAACAACGGAAGATACTGATAATTTACAAGCATATAAACGCATACATACACCTGTATTACGAAAATTACAGCCAGTAACATGGTGTATGGCAAGTGCCTTATGCTCATAAGTACGGCATTTTTTAAATATTCTCTGATGGTATTTTCAAATTTTGCAACCAATGGAAAAATATATAATACCACAAATAATAAAATCAAACCTGCTAAAATGATAACAGTAAGCATGGGATATCTCAACTGACTTTCCCAATGATACATGATATAATAATCCGCCCCCAGTACCATCATAACTGCTAGCAGAATAATCCATATTATAGTGGACTGTTTCAAATTCCTTTTCAATGCCTTTATATATTCCCGAAAGATATAACTTTCTTCATTCTTAACCATTTTCAATGTAACTGTATAAAGTGCGGTAGTAGCTGCCCCCGCCGTTACTACAGGCACACAGCAAATGAGCCAAAGTACATTCAGTATTGCCAAATCCGCAATTCGGCTGAGAGCTTTCATAATACTACCGTCCGGATTAAAAAAATTTCCCATGTCGTTCCCTACTTCACTATTTATTTGCTTTATTATATTACAATTATATACAAAAATCAATTTAATCCTCAGAAGCGGCTGCAACTTCAGATTCCTCCGGCGCAATCGGAAATGTTACCGTCACACGGAATAAATCACCATCTACATAAAGCTCAAATTCTCCACCCTGAAGTTCCGTCAAATTCTTGGCAATAGATAAGCCAAGCCCGCTTCCCTCAGTACTTCTAGAAACATCCCCGCGAATAAAACGCTCTGTCAATTCGTCTGCTTCAAAGTTTAGCTGGTTTTCTGATATATTTTTCAAAGAAAATACAGCTTTACCCTCTTTTGTAATCAGATCCGCATATACTCGTGTTCCGCTCAGTGCATATTTTGCCACATTATTATATAAATTTTCAATAACTCTCCATACCCTTCTTCCATCTGCCATTACCACCACCGGTTCATTCGGAATGTTTAATACCATATTGAGATTTTTAGCATCGAATTTTTCATCAAACTCTCCTGCAGTTTGATATATCAATTCAACAAGATTAATTCTTCCGATCTGCAATTCTATATTCCCGGAACTAATTTTTGACGCCTCTACCAAATCTTCTGTCAAATGTTTTAATCTTTGAGCCTTATTTTCCAAAACTTCCACATAACTCTGAATTCGTTCATTGTCTATTTTTTCCCGCTTAATTAAACCAACATAATTAATTATGGAAGTCAGCGGTGTCTTAATATCATGAGATACATTGGTAATCAGTTCTGTTTTCATACGCTCATTGCGGGTGCTTTCCTCCACCGCAGACCTTAAACCGCTGCCTATATTATTAATACTCTTTGCCAAAGTAAAATTGTCCTGATGTAAATTTGCAGCATCAATTTTGTAATCAAGATCCCCTTCCACAATTTTACTGACACCATTTAATATTTCATGGCGTTCCATAGCGTCTTTTACAATATACACACCAGCGAACACACTAATTGCCACCGGCATTCCCACACCAATCCAAAGGTTGCTGTTTACAATTCCATAGGTCACAAACCCTGAATTTATTACCAGATAAGCTCCGTATAAAATTATGACTCTGGTGGTATTTTTCCGGTTTCGGAAAACCTGCAGCACAAAGCTGCTTATCCTGTACAAAATGCTGTTAGACCACAAAGTTTCTGCCTTAATTCTTCTCACTAAGGTAAGGTAACCAGCAAGAAAGGATAGATTGATAATAAACGCTGCTATCCCCACAATCACATTATTCCATAGTCCAAATTCATAATCCACTCTAGTTCCCTGTACGATCAGTATTTCCAGAAAAGCTATAGCAAGCATAAGCACTGCAGCTATTTCTGTTTTTATATTATCAAACCAGTTGGTACGTATTTCATCTGTATTATCAATGTGCCCAGACACAAAGGTTAAATATATAAATAATATAAAAGCAAACACTAAGCTGACAGCTCCGCTGATACATGCAATACGGTACCAGGGCTGAATTTTCTCATATTGTGTTTTCTCCATGTAAAAATTATCTTTTGCCATAAAATTAGTGTCTACTGCCGCTGCTATATAGTAATTTCCACTCATGGAATTATTCCATCTTCGCATAATTTCCAAAAACCTGTCATTTTCCAGCCTTAAATTGCTGTCGTATCCCATACTGACAGAATTCATAAAATAATAGGTTCCATAGGAATTGAAATGCTGAACAAAATCTTCCAACTGCATATTTTCCTGTTCATTATATATTGTGCGGAGCTCCGAATCGTTGGTATAGATCACATTGGCATCAGTATCTACCACTACATAGCACAGGTTCGAATTCTTCAGATTGTACTTACTCTCAAAGGTCTTGTACTGTTCAAAGTCCTCTTGAATCTTCACTATAGCACTTTCTAAATACTCATAAAACTGTTCTCTCTCTTCATCTGTATAAAAGCGGTCTGCCAGACTGATTCCGTCTACCGGAAGATAATACTCTTTTAAATATTTTAATGTCTGCATATCATCATCTTTTATGGCCTCTGAAAGGGTTGTGGTTCGTTCAGAAACAATTTTTTCGTCTTCAGATGCATTGTCATACACTTTGGTATACTCTATAACGCTTTCTGACCGACTCTCTTTCTCTCCATCAGCATCTACCTGAAGATTATCATACATGAGTCCTTCTTTTCCCCATTTGATCAAATCTTCTACTCGATAATAAATAACATCGTCTGCTGCATCATAGGATGAATCCGCAAAATTCCTTTTTACATAATTTTCCACTGAAATCAATTTATCTGCATCATAATCACCATCGGTTTCAAAAATAGAGCACAAATGCACATAATCAGATAATTCGTATATCTTATCCTCCACCAAACTTTCATAGTAATCAGACTCTACAAACTTTTTCCCTTCAAGCATATCTCCTGTACCTTTTGTGGAACCCTGATAGCTAAAGCATACGCTTAATGCCACCACCGTAATAACCACAAAAATCGTCTGTAGTATAACTGCAACAGCTTTCACTCCTTTGCTGTACTTTAAATTATGCATGAAGAAAACTCCTTTCTTGTCTGCCGGCCTGATTAAATCTTTTCTACCTTATATCCAATACCCCATACTACTTTTAAGTACTTAGGTTCCTTTGGATTGATTTCAATTTTTTCACGAATATGACGGATATGAACTGCCACCGTATTATCTGCACCTATGGCATCCTCATTCCATATGCTTTCATAAATCTGATTAATGGAAAATACCTTTCCCTGATTTTTTACGAGCAGGAGAAGAATATTGTATTCAATCGGTGTCATCTTCACAATATTTCCTTCTACCATAACTTCTTTTAAATCATCATTTATCACAAGTTCTCCTGTCTTAAAAATATTAGAACTTTCCTCTGTGATATTACCAAGTTCTGTATATCTGCGAAGTTGGGACTTTACCCGCGCAACCAGCTCTAATGGATTGAATGGCTTTGCCACATAATCGTCTGCACCTATATTCAACCCCAAAATTTTATCTGAATCTTCGGTTTTCGCTGAAAGCATGATAATAGGTATACTGCTGCTTTCCCTGATTTTTAAAGTAGCATGAATGCCATCCAGACGCGGCATCATTATATCTATGATCAGCAAGTGCACCTCTTGCTCCCGCAATATTTCCATTGCCTGAATGCCATCATAGGCTTTCAGTACATGATACCCCTCTTGAACTAAGTAAATTTCAATTGCATCTACAATCTCCTTATCATCATCACATACTAATATGTTTAACATCTCATCACCTCATCAAAAATATACATATTTAAAATTAATTCCACAGTTATAAAAGTTTAATTTTTCCTTAATATTCGGCTTATTTTAAAAAACCGTATAAGCTATGCTTACACGGTTTTTTCACCTGATTCTACAGGTATTGTTTCGCCTTGGCATAACATACCTGAATAATATCCTTTCTTGTTATTATGCCACTAAAAATATTATCATCATCTACCACGGGAACATAATTTTGCTCCAATGCTCTTTTAATCATATCAACCATATCCGCAGTTGCCGAAACCGGTTTTATCTGAGCCTTTCGGTGTATATTTGCCACAACAATCTCTCCTACACATTCCAGACTCAATTCTCTTTTTTCCCTTATTACCCTTAAAATATCGCCTTCTGTAACAGAACCTACATAATGCCCTCGTCTATCGATCATAGGAATTGCAGTGTAACCTGTTTTTTCCATAATGTCCATGACCTGAGATAATTTATAGTCTTCATATATATATGTAACTTCACTTTTTGGCGTAAGGAAAAACAACACGTTCACATGCCTCTCCTCCATTTCAAACGCACTTTATCTATATTTCACATAACCTTGTTTAGTATACCTCTCCTACTCTGATACGTCAAGCTGTTCTATAACAAAATCCCCCGGCGTCACTGGGGGATTTTGAATAAATTACTATTTAGTGATTTTCACTTTAATTGTTTTACTTACCTTTCCGTATACCTTGTCGCCTGCTGAATCTTTCTTATATGCTTTGACTCTTACATAATATGTGGTTCCTTTGGTAAGCTTTTTCAATGTCGTGCTAGTCTTCTTTGTGGTTACAGATGATGTTTTTGATTTTGAAAAACTCTTACTGGTTGAGTAGTAAATTTCATAACCAGCTGCTCCCTTTACTTTTGCATACTTCACAACAATTGCGCTGGAAGAAGAATTCTTTGCACTCTTAATCGTAGCTGCTCCTGTTTTTACTTTCTCCCATTTTGCAGTTACTGTAACTTTTTTGTTTGATGTTACTTTTTTGTTTAAAGTTTTTACTTTCTTGCCGTTTACATACCAACCCTTGAATGTGTAATTCTTTCTGGTAGGTGATTTCAGTTTTAGGCTCTGATTTTTAGCAAGGTAAGTTGGATTCAGTCCGTTATTCTTTCCGCCTGCTAATTTATAAGTAACTTTGTAAGACGGTCCTGGTAATACGGTAATCTTACATTTTGCAGTCTTGCCATCCTGTACCTTAGCTGTAATAGTTACTGTGGTCTTTTTAGTTACCTTTTTGGCTGTTACTTTACCCTTGCTTGTTACTGTTGCAACTTTTTTATTGCTGGAAGTCCAAGTTACCTTTTTGTATTTGGCATTGCTCGGATTTACTGTTGCAGATAATGTAATCCTTGCTCTGTAACCCAATGTTGCCTTTTTCGCATTTAATTTAATTGATTTAACTTTTGTATAAGAAGGTGCTGCTGTCGGTGCCTTAGTTGGTGCCTTAGTTGGTGCCTTGGTAGGTGTTACAGTCGGTACCTTCGTTGGCGTTACAGTTGGCGCCTTAGTTGGTGTTGCAGTTGCTGTAGGCTGTGCTGTCGGTGTATCCGGTGTGATTATTTTTGTCGGTTCCGGTGTTGCTGTCGGTTCCGGTGTTGCTGTCGGTTCCGGTGTTGCTGTCAGTTCCGGTGTTGCTGTCGGTTCTGGTGTCGCTGTCGGTTCCGGTGTCGCTGTTGGATCTGCTTTTACAGTTACTGTAAACTGTTCTGAGTAAATATCTGCTGTTACTGTTATAGTATACGTACCTGCCTTATTCGCATCATATTCACTTGAATCTACTTCATACGCTTCTTCTGAAAGCGGTGCCTTATCATTTCCATAGATACCTGTTACAGTTAAGTTAGTTAAATCAAGCTCTTCACCAATTTTATAAGTAGTCTTGGTAGGTTCTACTACCTGAATACCAGTCATGGTCTTGCCTTTTGCAACAATAGCTGTACCACCGTCTTCCATTGCAGGAATAGTGATTTCTACTTTTCCATCTGTTACAGGCAAAGTTGTTCCGGAATAAACATCCATCATGCTGCTCTGTTCCGCATCAGTTGCAGAATACTGGCTTAAGTCAATGGTTGCCTTCTGTTCTCTGTCTGTTGTATTAAATGCCAAATATACTGTTTCACCATTGTACTCTCTTAAAACCACTTCATAGCCATATCCGTCTCCGCCTAATACATTAGTTCTACTTCCTTTAGAAAGTACACTTGAGTAGAGAGAACGTGCTGCTAATAATTTCTTATAATGAGCCAGCATATCTTTCTGATGATCTTCTAAATTGTCAAACTGCATATCATAACGGTTGTTTTCATAAACACCGAATGCATTTGGTGCGGAAAGTGCCACTTCTTCACCATAGTAAACAATTGGCTGTCCTTTAGCGGTAATCTGTAATGATGCTGCCAGTTTTGCTTTTCCATAATCGTATCCTACAGAATATAAGAATCCGTCTTCATCATGGCTGCTTAAGAACTGCCCCATGGTAATACTGCTGCTTAAGGCTTCGTTACGTGCTTCTAATGTTTTTTCTGCTGTTTCAATGTTTCCATTTACAAATTTTGCTGCAATATCTTTAAAGTCAAAATCAAGTTCCGAATCCATTTGTCCGTTGCCTAAGTAATTTGCTGTACTGTTATATGTTGCACCCCAATATTCACCAATCATTTTGAAGTTTGGATTTACCTCTGCCAAAGCTGTCTTTAACTGACTAAAGGTTTCATGGTCTACATGCTTAATGGTATCCACACGGAAATAATCTATGCTGTTTCCTGCTGCTGTAGTATGGCTTGCCCATGCTGTCTGCCATGCAATTAATTTAGCACGTACATCCTGATCTTCCGTCTTGAAATCTGGAAGTCCGTCTAACTCCATAGTAATATCATCAGAGCCAATTTCTACTCCAGTACGAAGCATACCACTGAAATTATCATTATTCTCTGTATTATATCCGGCATGGTTTACAACAATGTCCACCATTACCTTAATGCCACGTTTATGTGCTTCATCTAATAATGTATCCAAATCTTCTGTTGTTCCTAAATGTTCATCAAGCTTTGTAAAATCTTTTGCCCAGTATCCTGTATATGCTGCCTGATTCAATTCTTCATTTACAATATCTTCAATATTATCCACAATTGGAGTAATCCAGATCGTATTAATACCTAACTGCTGAAGATATCCCAGTTTAGAAGTAACACCTGCAAGGTCACCGCCATGATAAGATTCTGCCTTTGTAGGATCATATTCTACGCCGCCATTGTTAGAAGAATCTCCATCTGAAAAACGGTCTGTCAACAAGAAGTATATTCTTGATTCATCCCAGGATGCATCTGAAGTTGTTTTGTCTGTTACCTTAATAGTCGTTGTGGTCTGCGTTGTATTTCCATAAAGATCTGTTACTGTAATCGGAACCTCATAAGTTCCCTTTGCAATGCTGCTGTCGATGTAGAGCACCCCTTTGTTTGTAATCGTGCTGAAATCTACAGTCATTGCTTTACCTGCGATATTTGTCAGGTCTGCCTGAATCTTGCTTAATTCTACACTCTTACCTGTTGCTTTGTTAACAGCTTTTACTGTTACAACAGGATTCTGATTATAATTTGCTTCTTCCGGTGAAACAGAAGTAGTGACTTCTAATTCTGCCTTTTCGTAATGTTTCACACCAGATGGATTGTACTGGTCTTCTACTTCTTCACCGTCAATTAAGAAATGATATTCGTAATCTCCATCCTCAATGTTCTGGAATTTATATGTAAATAATTCATCCTCTGCATTGTATTCCATATCGTATTCTGTACCATTGATTACTACTTTTGCTTCTTCAATAGTATCCATTGTTCCGTTATAGAATTTGTCATCATCACGGTAACAGAATACAATACCATTGTCATAATATGTCTGTCCGGATGGTAATACATATGGTTCTTCGATACCTTCACCACCGCGAACTTTTGTATATCTGTCTCCTTCGTTCATGGTTATAGTTCTATCACCATATTCACGATCTGTATTTTGATCCGGTCCCCAGTAGCCCAGTAGTCTTACGATATATCCAAAGGAAGTGGTTGATTTGTCTGCATTAATATATGCAACATACTTTGGATTTGCTGTGGTTCCCTGATTTATCAAATTATAAGGTGTAACATAACTTGCATTGTTCCATGTATAAATATCAGATATTCCTGTGTACTTAGAGCCTGTTTTATACTTATATTCATAAATCAGTGCACGCTGCGTGTAGTAGAATTTCTGTGTTTTCTGCTTTGCCACGCCATCTACTTTGTAGTCAAGAACTACTTCATAATACCCGGTATCTGCCGTGTTATCTACTGTTAAGAGACCATCCTCTGTCATAGTAAATCCTGGTTTTTCAGATTTTAAGGAGAATTTCGTAGTTCCCTCGTCTGCTACACCATCTGCTGTATATTGGAACTTGCCTGCTCCAGCAGCATTTGTTCCGTTGATTACCAAACCAGGCATAACTACGATGGAGTTACCTGCTCCTTCTTCGCCTTCTTCCACTACATTTTCATTATGAACATCTGCGTAATATCCTCCATTTGGAAGAGTCATTCCTGCGATTGGTGTTACTTTAAATTTATATTGATATTCTCCCGGCTCAACATCAGTTAATGTTACAGAGTAATATCCTTCCTCTGCGTTATAAGTTAAATTTTTTCCGTTGGTCCATCCGTCTTCGCCTACAACGGTACCCATTAAGGTTACAGTTTTTATATTTTTCGCCTGTAATCCATAATTGGATGGTGTAAAATTAAATGTAATTGTTTCCTGCGCAGCATTGATGATCGGGCTTGCTTCACCAGTATAGTTTGCCGGCATTGTATACACAGAATTTCCCTGTGCATCCACTTCTTCATTCTTTGGATCTGTTACATCTTCACCGTCTACTAGGAACTTATATGCATACTCCTGTCCCACTACAAGGTTCTCTGAAATGCTCCATAATCCATTTGCATCTTTAGTCATTGTTTTTGCTTCCGCATACCAATCGGTACCATACATACTTCCTGCCAGTTTTACTTCGTCAGCATTTGGTGCAAAGTAGTTAAAAGTTACTGTTTTTCCATCTTCGCCTAATACAGGACTTTCATAGCTTGGCTCTGTAACCTTTTCTGCAGGTGTAAAAGTTGTTGTACCATCTTCTTCCTTTGAAGCAAAGTTGTAAGCATCGTTTACTGCTTCCTGACTGCCAATCTGAATTTTGTATTCATATTTTGTATTTGCTGCCGCATCCGTAATCACTGCTGCGTACAGATTATTTGCATTTTCTACGGCTTTAAATGTCTGAGTTTTATATTCGCCATTAGTTCCAGCTACACGGTACAATACCTGGCTGTTGGCACTTAGGGTTCCTTCACATGGATAGTAAATAGTTACTGTTCCATTACCAATTTCCGGATTGCGGACTACAACTGGATTCTGCTTATATGTAGTGCTGTTCGCAGGATCACCAACATATGTATTTAATCCTGTATAAATACCATACCGATAAATTCCACCCTTTGTTGGTACATTTACTGTAGTTGTAAATGTTGCTGCGCCAGCCTCTGTATCTTCACTTCTCTCCATAGTAATTTCATCTACTTCCCAAGAAGTGAAAGTTCCACGTAAATGCGCAGATGCTGTAGTACTGTTTGCCCCTAATGTAAATGTTACTGTTCCATCTTCATTATATTTCGGGCTTTCTGTTTTTTCTTCTTCCTTTGGAACTACAATATCATTTTCATTTGTAGAAACAATATCCACACCTTTTTCATTTACTCCAAAATAGATATCAGAATTTGTGCTTGCATTGTTTACAGTTGCCAACTTATCTGTATCAAAATACTTTACCTGGCTTCCATTTTCAGCATCTACAATTTGTAAACCATTCAAATTTCCAAGAATTGTAAGCTGCACAGAATACCATTTATACTTTCCATCTTCTGTAGTCTTCTCTTCTGACATCTTTGGTCTTGTGTTGTCAGTTCCAGTCCAGCCCAAGACTGTAGCTGTACCATTATTTCCTGATACAGTGACAAACTGTGTTTTCCACGCATCTACCACCGGATTCTCCCAGCCATATGTATTTAAGAAATGAAGGGTTACTGTTTTTGCTTCTGCTGCTAACGGTGTATTCCCTTCTTTATCTGCATACCATCCATTTTGGGATGATAAGTAATAAACAGAACTTCCGCTTGGTAATGAATTGATTGCTGCTAAAACTTTGTTGTCTGCTTCAACTTCACGATCAAGTCTTATTAAATTCTTTTTTTCTGTTGCTCCCTCTTCCCAAACTTCAGATGGTCCGTCAAGAATCTGAAGTCCAATCCAGTCATCGCTGGTTACATCTACATAGTAGAAATTTGTTCCATTTTCCTGTACAAGGGATGGCTTCTGCTGCCAAACAGGATTGCTCTCGTCGGTAGTTTTGGCGTCGTCCTTCCATCCAAAGACATCTGTTAATGCCCCACCTGTTACTGTAGCACCGGTATCCCATACATTAATTACCGGCGTTTCCCAACCGTTTGAATTTTCAAAGTAAATTCTAATAGTTGGTTTCTCATTTTCCGCTGCTTTTGCAGTCAAAGTGAAATCAGCCGGCGCCAAACCAATGATCATAGCCATAATCATAAGCCAGCTAATTACTTTTTTGATAATTCCTTGCCCAAAATGGGACTTTTTGGATTCGCTCATGCTTTGTAACTCCCTTTCTTTCTTAATTATTTTGCATTTTGGCATAATTGCCTGTCAAACAGTTTCTTGAGCTTCTTCTAGTATAATATATTTTGTTAAAGTTATGCAATACTTCTGTAAAATTTCGAAACATTTTTGACTATATGCACAATTATCAGCTTTTCGATTTGTGTAAATTTTTGGTAATTTTTTGTTACATTTATGCATATCACCACCAATAATTCTGCTTAAAATACTGTTTTGAGTAATAAGAATATTACTTTATCTTCCTGTTCCTCACTGATACAGAAAATCCCCCGGTTTATACCAGGGGATTTTGACTGATCCTTTTATTAAGAATATGTTATTTTTTAATTTTAACCTTTACAGCCTTACTGTAAGAACCGTATACCTTATTTCCGGCAGAATCTAATTTATATGCTCTTACCTTTACATAATATGTCTTGTTCTTTTTCAGCTTGCTGATAGTCTTTGAAGTCTTGGCGGTAGTCACCGTTTTTACTGACTTCTTAAACTTCTTATCGGTTGTATATTTAATTTCGTATCCCTTTGCTCCACTAACCTTTTTCTTAAGGGTTACTTTTATCTTCTTGCTTCTTACATTGGTTACTGACTTTACAGTTACCTTTGCAGGTTTTGTAACTTTTTTCCATTTAGCATACAAGGTTATATTTGCCTTTGTAGAAGCTTTAATTGTTGTAATTTTGTTCTTAAACTTGCTGTCTGTATACCATCCGCTGAATGTATAACCCTTTCTGGTAGGATTTTTCAGCTTAATATTTTTTGTAGAGTATGTTGCAGGGTTTGACTTATTGTTTTTACCCTTGTTCATAACATACTTAATTGTGTATGTTGCTGCTGCAGGCGCCGCTGTAGGTGTTGCAGTAGGTGCTTTGGTAGGTACTGCTGTCGGTGCCTTAGTAGGTACCACTGTAGGTGATACAGTTGAGGATGACTTCTTGGTAACCGGAATAATTACGGTACCGCCTTCACTAATAGATGGAATAGTAACTTCCATAACACCGTCTTTTACATTCACTGTATTGCCTGAATATACGTCAACCAATGCTTCTTCAGATAATTCATAAGTTCCAAGGTTAATTTCAATCTTCTTTTCTGTACTTGTTGTGTTAAGAGCAACATAAATGTCTTGATTTGTTTCACCATTATCATTGCTTCTCTTAAATACTAAATAGCCATCTTCGTCGCTTCCTGCAACTTTCGCTCTTGTACCTTTCGCAAAAGTCTCAGAATAATCTGCTCTTGCCTTTAATAATTTCTTATAATGAGCCAATGTAGCTTCCTGTGACGCTGATAAATCATCAAACTGCATATCATAACGATTATCTTGATATGGCCAGTTATTGGCACCGCTTAATCCTACTTCTTCTCCGTAGTAAATAACCGGCTGTCCTTTTGCAGTAATCTGCAGGGAGGCTGCAAGGTTGCTTAAGTTCTGAGCTTCGTCTTCTGTATATCCTGACTGAATTAACAGATATTTAAATCCATCTTCGTCGTGACTGCCCAAGAACTGTCCCAATGTGCCTGTGTTACTGATGACAGAATTTCTTGCTTCTAACTCTTCTTCAACGCTTTCCAGTTCGCCCTTTACAAATTTAGATGCCAATTCATTAAAACCAAAATCTAACAAAGAATCCATTTTACCTGAATCTAAATAACCAAAGTCATCTACATAGGTTGCACCGGCATATTCTCCAATCATCTTAAAAGTAGGAGATACCTTTGTCAATGCATTCTTAAATGCTGCCCATGTGGTGGTATCAACATGTTTTACCGTATCTACACGGAAATAATCAATGGTATTTCCTTTTTCTGTTACGGCAATTTCACTTACCCATTTTGTCTGCCACTCTATCAACTGATCTCTTACTTCTGATCTTTCTGTTGCAAAGTCAGGCAAACCAGATAAAGAACCTAAGATATCATGTCCTTCTACATCCGCGTCACGGAACATTCCTGAAAACGCTTCACTTTCTTCTGTTCCATATCCTGCATGATTGAGCACCACATCCACCATGATTTTTATGCCTCGTGCATGTGCTTCATCAATTAACGTATGGAATTCTTCAATGGTTCCTAAATGTTTATTTAATTCTTCAAAGTTACTTGCCCAGTAACCATGATAGCCGTATGTGGCCATATCATATCCGTCAGTTGCACTTGTTGCATGCTGATCCTCTAATATATTTTCGACTACCGGCGTAATCCAGATCGTATTGATTCCCAATTCCTTTAAATAATCTAACTTTTCTGTCACACCCGCAAAATCACCGCCATGATAACTGCTGTTTCCATTTTCTCCTGTGTTGTAATCGCCTACACCATATGCATCATTGTTTGATGCATTGCCATCATTAAAGCGATCTGTTACCATGAAGTAAATTACTGCTTCATCCCAATCAAAATCGCCTTCTTCGGTCATTCTTGTATTTATGGTTACTGTTGCTTCACCTACATGGCGTTTTCCGTACTGATCAACTACGGTAATAGGAACATTCTTCTCACCTGCTGTAACTGTGTCTTTTACAGCAATGGAGAGTTCCATCAAATCTGTTTCCACCGGTGTTTGTGCATCGCCGCCTAATTCTGTCAAGTCAACGTAGCAGTCTGAAACTTTAAGTTCCACACCATCTGCTGCATCTTCCTCTGAAAGTTCAGCTTCCACCGACAGCACTGCGTTTTCATTATAGTTAAATGCGGCATTTGCTGTACCTGTTACGTTTACTTCAATATCTCTGTATTCAATAACAGATTTTGTTCCGTCCTCTGTAGTATTATCGTTAAATAAGTCTAAGCTTTCCTTTACATTTCCATCTGCATCTGTAGCAAAGAAACGATATTCATACGTCTTTTCTTCTGGATTTTCCAGAATGTATTCATATCTTTCATTTTCTTCGTTGTAGGTCATGTCATAAAGTTTGCCGTCAATTTCTACCTGCACCAGTGACAACTGATCTAAAGTTCCATCCATAAACAGGTCATCATCCCTGTAGTAGAAAGCCATCTTTTGATCATTTACCTGTAATTCACAGCCTTTATTATACGGCACTGGCTCTACTGCCGCTACACCCTGAGTTGCTTTTACTTTTACTACCTTCTGATCTAACGGAGCAGAAATAGAACGGTCACCTTCCACATCCTTAATCCATTCTTCTCCATCTGCCGGTACACCGTAACGAATTAAGAAACCGATAGATGATGTGTGTTCACCAATTTCAATTACCGTTCTCCATGTTCCGTTAACCTCTGTGAAGTAATTCGCCACATTTAAGCTTGAACTTGCACCGGAATTCCATGTATATACATTCCAATCTTCATAATCACCTTCCGGTCTATCATACTCGATAATGATATAGCGCCTTTCCGGTTCCTGAAATTCTTCTGCCCATTCTGTAAATACCATTGGGTTTCCGTTTAATACCCAGATTTCAACGCTGTCTTGCCCTTCAGGAATTGCAATTGTTCTTGTTTCTTCCTGCCATGTCCAGGCTCCTTTAGAACGTGCAATAAAGTTAATTGCTGTTGTGGGATAAGAATATTCTGCGGTAGCCCATGTTCTTCCCACTTCATCTGTTACGTTATCTTTGTTAAATTCATATCCTGTGTTATATGCTTTTCCGCCTGCTTCCCAAATCCACAGGTCTGTTTCATCATATTCCACATCTGTTGCGTAGTAGTGAATTGTATATGTATACATTTTTTCAACCACTTCAACAGATACTTCTTCTTCATAATCGGCTGCTGTCATAATCAGTGCAACCGTTGTATCACTGTACTCATCAGTTACAGAAAGCACACCGTCTTCCAAAGCAACACCTTCTGCCCCAGTATCCTTTAACGCAAATTCTACTGCTGCCTCTGTTGCTGTTAATTTGCCTTCTTCAAATAAGTTTACCTTTTCCGGCAAGGTAAGTGTCTGATTCTTTTCAATCTGCAAGCTTTCCTTTAAAGCAATACCAGGCACTGTAAATGCACTGTTCCCATCAGAATCGGACAATTCAGCCAACGGGTCAGTAATCCAGTTGCTGCTGCCAATAACAAACTTATAGCTGTATGTACCAGGTGTAAAGCCTTCAATCGTGGTATTCCAAATACCTTTTTCTTCATTCTGTACTGTCATTACATCTTTGCCGATAGCATCGCCCCAGCCATTAAAATTACCTGCTACAGATACTGCCAAGTTTGTACTTTCGCTAGAATCCAGATAACTAAATGTAACAGAGCGATCTTCATTGACTACCGGGCTCTTTAAGTTTGCCAACTCTTCATCATAGTTGGTTACTGTAAAGGTTTTTACTGCACTTTCATCATTTGTTACAGTGCTGCAAGGATCACCTATAATTTTACCATCTCCGTCTACTAGGAAATATTCATAGGTTCCATTGCCCTCTGCTAATTTTACAGAGTACATATCTGCTGCAAAGCTTCCGTCTTTTGTAAGAGCAGCTGTCTTATATCCTTCTGCTTCTGCCTTTGCATTGTCAACAGTTTCTCCAATCTTAATTTCATAAGATGGTGTATCAGCAGAAACTTCTTCTGCAGCCACTCTGTAGTATACTTTATAATTTTCACCCTTTGGTGCATAAATTGCCGCCACACCTGCACTGCTAATATTTGCATTGCGGATAATTGCTGCATTGCTGCCGTATTTACATGTATTTAACGGATCTCCGTACCATTCTGTCTGTGCTCCGCTTTCATCTACAGCCGCGATTCCATATTCGTAAATCCCTGCCTCTGTAATGTTATCAATAGTTGCCGAATAAATGCTTGTTCCTTCGGTTTTGGTTGCTCTTTCTTCCATTGCAACATTGCTCCAGTCATTGAAGCTGCCTTTTACAATAATATTAAGACCTGCTGCACCCACATAATTAAATGTGATGCTTCCATCTTCGCCATATACAGGGCTTTGTAATGTTACAATTTCTTCATCCAGTTCAATTATCTCAACTGCAATCTGTTTTGCTTCATCTGCAGGATTAATGGTAAGAACCACATCACTCATGGAGTCTAATGTTAATTCATAGTTTCCGCCACTTCCTGTTCCGCCCCATGCATACTTCCACGCAAAGTTGGCAGGATCCTGCAATACCTTAAACTGATAGTCACCTGCAGCAACTGCCTTTAAAGTAACACTGTATGTTCCATCTGCGTTTTTAGATAATTGTGTAGTAGTTGCCTTTTCATCCCATCCTGTGGAAACAATATTCCCTACTACATAAAATTCTTCCTTAAGCTCTACCTGTTCAAGTGGTAATTCTGTGGTACCTTCCGCATCTGTATACCAGCCATATGTACCTGATTCATCTGCCAAATAATAAACAGATGTATCTGATGTAAATCCATTAAAGGCTTTTAATACTGCTGCATCATCAATTTTAAGTTCTGCAGCTGTCTCAGCATCCACAAACTGAAATCCTGTCCAATTTGAACTCTGAACTTCCGCATAATATAATCCGGAAGCTTCATCCATGTTTAAACTTGTTTTTTCCTGTCCCCAGGCCGGGATCTCTACTTGCTCCCCTCCTGTTATTACTGCACCCTCATCCCATACATGAATTACAGGAGTAGTCCAGCTTTCCGGCTTTTCCAAGAAAAGCTTAACTGTTGGCGCAGCAGCTTCTGCTACCAAACTAAAATCTGCAGGCGCCAGACCGATAATCATTGCCAGCACTAAAAACCAGCTGATTACTTTTCTCGCAATTGTTTTCCCATAAAGAGAATTCTTTGCTTCATTCATACCTTCTTATCCTTCCTTTCCCTTTTTTAAATGTAGTAAATATTGCTACATTCTGCTTTCTCAGCTCTTTTTAGTATAATGTATTTTGTCCAAAATATTCAAGTATTTAAATCTCTTTTAATGCACTTTATATAAAGTGTACATTTTTTATTAATTAATTTGTACACAATTTTCCCACTCTTTCCAATTTTAGTAAAATTAATTTGTTATTTTGAACAAAAAAGGAATTACTTTTTCGGTAATTCCTTTTTTTTCCTTCTTAATTCCTTAAAAAACTCACTTAATATACTGCTGCATTCTTCCTGAAGTACACCTGTTACTGTTTCAACCTGATGGTTAAACTCCTCCATATGAAACATGTCCAAAATAGAACCTGCACAGCCTGCCTTAGCATTCATGCTGCCAATAACCACCTTAGAAATTCTTGATTGAACCAATGCACCTGCACACATTTGACAAGGCTCTAAAGTAACATACATCGTACACCCCTCTAACCGCCAGTCGCCCATAACCTTACTGGCTCTTTTAATGGCTGTCATCTCTGCATGTGCCAAAGTGTTTTTATCCGTATTTCTCCGGTTATATCCTCTGGCAATAATTTTATCTTCATAAACAATCACACAGCCAATGGGAACTTCCCATAAGCGGTAAGCCTTTTTTGCCTGACGGATTGCCTCTTTCATATATTTTTCTTCTATTGTCATATAATCCCTCTTCATATGATTTTATTTTTCTATATGTTTTTTCAAGAGTATCATTTTTATTTTTATGTGTCAAGGCAACTGCAATAGTTCAGGCTGTCTACCATGGCTGTACTTGGCAATGCCAAAAGACTGAACTGTCACATCCGCATCTTGCAAGGCAGAAAATTTTCATTTATAATTGTTGTGAAATTACGCTAATCTGACAGGAGCTAACCCTATGAACATTGCAGGATTACTAAAAACAACTTTATTAGATTACCCGGAACACGTAGCAGCCACCGTTTTCTTAGGCGGCTGCAATATGCTCTGTCCTTTTTGTCATAATGCAGAATTAATAGGGAATCCGAAAGAATTATATACGAAAGAGAGTTTTTTTCAATTTCTAAAAAAGAGAAAAGGTATTTTAGACGGCGTGTGTATCAGCGGCGGAGAACCTACCATACACTCAGAACTACCTGATTTTGTTATGGAAATCAAATCCTTAGGATATCTGGTAAAATTAGATACCAATGGTACCAATCCTGCCATGCTTCGTCAATTAATCCAAGAAAACAGGATTGATTATGTAGCCATGGATATAAAATCAGGAATTTCTGCTTATTCCATGTGCTGCGGATGCCGCGTCTCCATGAATTCTATCTTAGAATCTATTGCCATCTTAAAAGAACACCGGGTTCCCTACGAATTTCGCACTACAGTTGTAGATGAACTTCATAAACAACAGGATATGATCGAAATAGGAAAAATGCTGCAGGGTGCCTCCAAGTATTTCCTACAAAGTTTTATGCCGTCGCCACAGGTTCCGGTAGACTATTTTCATGCTCCTTCCAAGGAACAATTAAAAAAATATCAACACTTGCTAAAAAAATTTGTTCCTAACACTCTGATTCGCGGCGAATAATCCTTTTCACTTATTCCAATTCCACAGAACGAATATAATAACCAAATTCTCCCTGCCGCAACTTTCCACTTCTGGACATTTGGAAATTGGAAAAGCCAAACATTCCTGCCATCATTTTTTCTCTTGGATGGAATACACCTGGAATTCCAATGAAAAATGTATTTTCTTTGATATTTCTTCCCAAAATTAAATATCTGTAACTGCAATAACCATGAAGCAGAAAACTGTTATTCGCAAGTATCCAATATTTCTTTTCCAGCTTTGAAATATCCTTTGGTTCAATTCTTATTACTTCCACATCATCTAAATACTCAAAAGGATTAACCACTGGATATTCCCGCAGCATTTCTTTCCATTTTGTCAATCCACAAGACTTCTGATTTTCAGAAAAGTTATTCACAGATAAATCCAGTTCTCCACAGGCACAGGATTGTTCCTCTAAAACAGTTTCTGCCGCCTGTACCACTCTTTCTTCTTCCTGAACTACTTCTGCTCCTTTTTCTTCCTCTGTTTCATATAGCTCCTCAGACTGGTCAGGCGATTCAACTGCTCCAACATCTCCTTCTGTGACAAACTCTGGCTCTGAAGACTGTTCCAATTCTCGTTCCAATTCTTCCGGTAATTCCAGTTCTTCCACAATTTCAGCTTCAGTTCTATAGCTTTCATTTTCTTCTCTACAAAAGGGCGGCTCCTCCGCTTCCCCTGAAAAAACTTTAAAATGGGATGTATCTACCCTTATGTTATCCCATGTACTTGCCATGGCATTATCTTCCTCCTCATTTAAAGTAAGGTAAATGCCTTGCAGTTCTTCCAGACTTTTTTTGCTATTTCCCATATTATTGCGATCTGTTATAATGCGTACATCGCCAATGCCATTTTTAATTGCAAAGGTTCCAAGGTAAATTCCTATCAGCAAGCCCTTATCTTCATAGAATCCGTATACATTGCTCTGAGCCGCGGGCATCGAATAAGCTCCTTTAATGTGAATTTCCATGCGGCATGTTTCTCCTCTGGCTTCTATCTTTGCAAAACCTGTATTTTTAAGTTTTTCTGCTCCCCGGTAACTATAAATATAAGACATAAAACGTCTAAACTCGGACATAAAAATACCTCTGTCTGTTTTTATAAAATATATACAGAAAGAGGTGTTTTTATGACTTTTAATTCCACATGGCCTTATTGTTGTTTATGCAGTTCCCACAGCAAGTCACTAAGCTGTCCAAACTGCTGTAAATTTAAAGCTTCTCCTCGAATCGTCTGGGATAATCCCATTTTTTCTAAAGCAGAAACAATTTCTTCTTTTGTAAATTTTAGTTCCGATGAATTATTTAACCCATTGACCAGTGTCTTTCTGCGCTGGTTAAAAGAAGCACGGATCAGTCGAAACATCAGCTTTTCGTCTTTCACTGTCACCGGCGGCTGTTTATATTTGGTAAGGCGGATTACTGCAGAACCTACCTTTGGCCTTGGCATAAAACAGTTTGGCGGCACATTGGCAACAATTTCAGGTTTTGCATAATACTGCACTGCCAAAGACAATGCACCGTAATCCTTGGTTCCGGGACCTACCTGCATTCGGTCTGCCACTTCCTTCTGAACCATTACCGTAATACTGTGAATTGGCACATGGCTTTCCAATAGTCCCATAATAATTGGCGTGGTGATATAATATGGAAGATTTGCAACTACCTTAATGGGCTTTCCCTTATTTTCTTCTTCTGCCAAAGCCTTAATATCCACCTTTAAAATATCTTCATTAATAATTCTTACGTTATCATACTCCTTCAGCGTATCTTGCAAAATCGGAATCAATGCCTTATCAATCTCCACCGCCACTACTTTTCCGGCATTTTCTGCTAAATACTGAGTCATAGTTCCGATACCGGGACCAATTTCCAATACACAATCCTCTTTATTTACATCTGCACAAGCGATAATCTTGTCCAACACATGTGTATCAATCAGAAAATTCTGTCCAAATTTCTTTTGAAAATTAAAGTTATACTTTTGCAGTACTTCTATAGTATTCTGCGGATTTCCCAGTGTAGCCATCGTTTCTCCTTTCGGCTATTTGATTTTATACAATTTACATGCATTTTCATAAGTAACACGTTCTGTTTCTTCTCTTGTAATGCCTTTAATTTCTGCCAGCAGCTCTGCCACATAAGTCAGATTCAAAGAAGAATTCCTCTTTCCTCTGTTAGGTACCGGTGCCAGATAAGGACAATCTGTTTCCAAAACAATCTGACTTAAGGGAGCATACTGTGCCACCTCTTTTAGTTTTTTGGCATTCTGAAAGGTTAGAACACCTCCGATACCGATATAAAATCCTCGATCTAAGTATTCTTTTGCCATTTCCACAGAATAAGAAAAACAGTGGATTACACCGCCGCAGTCCCATGGTTTTTCTGCTTTCATAATGTCCAGCGTATCCGCTGCCGCATCACGACTGTGAATAATTACCGGTTTGTTTTTTTCCATGGCTGTATGTAACTGTCTTACAAACCATTTCTTCTGAATATTTCGGGAAGGTGTATCCCAGTAGTAATCCAAACCGATTTCTCCCACTGCCACTACTTTCTCTTTGTCCATCATTTTGCAAAGTTTTACATAATTTTCCTCATTTAACTGACCTGTGTCGCTAGGATGCACTCCCACTGCTGCGTAGACAAAATCATAAGTTTCTGCCAATTCCAAGGAATTTTCACTACTTTCTATGCTGGCTCCCACATTTACAATACTTCCAATGCCATTTGCCTGCATAGAGGAAAGCAGAGTATCTCTATCTTTTTTAAATGCTTCATCATCATAATGAGCATGACTGTCAAATATCATGTATAATCTCCTTTTTCTTTGTTATAAAAGTAAGTTTATCACACATATCCCTTTTCTTCCATAAAGTTTTTTTACATTTATAGGTATAAGCTAACCAAACGTGATGATTACTATTATCTTGGTCACAATCTAGAAAATACTATTCTGGCACAAACGGTTATACAAATCACCTATGTAGACAAATATACAAAGGAAAACTGCATAGCCACTTATCATTTATATCGAATGGCAAAATAGCACCCAATCCTTTTTCAAAATTTTTTTATTGCATTTTCAAAAATATATGGTATCATTTTATATGGTTGTTTTTTCAACTGGAAGCAGTGGAGTCGTATCGAAGTGGTCATAACGAGGCTGACTCGAAAACGAATGACCTTTTTGGAAGCTCACCTCTGAAAAACCTTGATTTTACGGGGTTTTTCAGCTATCATTGAAAAGTGAATATCCCTTAGTTCTCTCCATCAGTTCTCTCCTTTTTCCGAGGTGTTTTTGAGGGC
>CASEML010000152.1 GCA_949289145.1 uncultured Eubacteriales bacterium
AATCTGATCATCATTTAATTTATTTTCATCATATTCCACAGACATGGAATTCTGAAGTAAATTCACGTTTACTTCAAGTACCCCATCCAGTTTCCTGACTGACTTTTCTACATGGGCACTACAGGCACTGCACGTCATTCCTGTCACGTCAAATTTTTGTTTCATAATCCACCTCCATACACCCCACAGGGGTATAGTATTTACATTTCCTAGTATAAATTATATTTTTTCCAATGTCAAGCAGTTCTTTTTTTCATAATATATATTTTTTCTCATTTTCTCTTTTATAAGCTATGACAACGATATAAAGACTCCCCTTATTCGAAATTTTCTATTTCAAAGGGGAGTCTTTTAGGAAGTTATTTTTCAATTTTCATTTAGTTTTACAGTTTTTCCGTATAATATAAATGTCTTGGAAGTCCATCTACCATAATCGGTGTTAATTCTGCCTGAATTAATGGCTTAATATAATTTACAAATTCCGGTGTTACATAGTCTCCTGCCTCATTGATCCATTCCCTTGGTACTTTCTTTTCCACATTTGCAACTTTATGTACATCATAAATATCGGTAACACAAATATATGGATCATCGGATACACGCTTCAAAATAATCATTTTTCCAGTTTCTCCTTCAAAAGCAGCTTTTACTGCTGCTCCACCTACTTGGAATGCTTCTGTGATATCTACACGAGAAACGATATGAGAAGCGCAGCGCTGCAAGGAGTTAAATTCGATTGCTCTTGTCTTACATCCAACTACCTCTCTGGAAATCTTTTGTGCCAAATAACGTGCCGTTCCCGTCAATTGTTTATGGCCAAATGCATCTACATAATCAATATTATCGGTTAATTCACAAACATAACGTCCGTCCGCCACTTTCACACCTTCTGAAATTGCTACAACAACGGATTTTTTCTTCTTATGGAGTTCTCCAACTTTATACATAAATGCATCCACATCAAACACAATTTCTGGTAAGAAAATCATATCTGGACCTTCGCAGTCTTCACACTTTGCCAATGCAGCTGCACCTGTTAACCATCCAGCATTTCTACCCATAATTTCCAACAATGTAACGCTTTGTTGGTCATAAACTAAACCATCCCGAATCACTTCTTTTGTAATAGAGCCAATATATTTGGCAGCACTTCCATAACCAGGTGTATGATCGGTTGCAGCTAAGTCATTATCGATTGTTTTTGGAACTCCCATAAAACGAATCTTACTTCCATTTAAAATAGAATAATCGGATAATTTCTTAATCGTATCCATGGAATCGTTTCCACCGATATAAAAGAAGTACTCAATTTCCAGCTTATTCAGAATTGCAAAAATCTTCTCATAGATTTCCTGATCTTCATGGATTTCTGGCAGCTTATAACGGCAAGATCCCAAATAAGAAGATGGTGTGCGTTTTAATAATTCAATATCCAAATCACTTTTGATATGATCGTCCAAATCTACAAACCGTTCTTCTAAAAGCCCTTGAATTCCATGCAGCATTCCATAAACTTTTTTTGCGTCTCTGTCCTTTGCAGTCTTGTAAACCCCTACTAAACTGGAATTGATAACTGCTGTCGGTCCTCCTGACTGACCTACAATTACATTACCTCTAACTTCACCCATAATATACCTCCATTCGCCGCTTCTAGCAGCAATATCTTATTAAGCAAATGAGATTCAGTAAAAATTACAACTTTACCTGCTTCCCCAAGCAGTATTTCCCATTAAATTGTATAGTGTAAGTGGTTTCATTTGCTTTCTTATTAAGAATAATACATATAGATGAAAAAATCAAGTATCGATATTTTATTAACATTCTTTTTTGTTTACCATTATTTAAAAATAGATGATTTTTCCCTTACTTCTAAAAACATACTACTATTATTTCTTATTTTTTAATAGCCATGCACTTACAAATGCCACGAATGGAACCGTTAAAATTACTCCCAT
>CASEML010000153.1 GCA_949289145.1 uncultured Eubacteriales bacterium
AAGGAATGGAAAAAAGATACCCCAGTCAGTTGTCAGGCGGACAAAAACAGCGAGTGGCTTTTGCTAGAGCATTGGCACCAAACCCGCACTTGTTATTATTGGATGAACCTTTCGCAGCCATTGATGCAAAGGTCCGTAAAGAGTTAAGAAGTTGGCTGAAAGAAATGATAGAGCAGCTGGGAATTACAAGTATTTTTGTAACCCATGATCAGGATGAGGCCATTGAAGTGGCAGATGAAATCATAATTACCAACAAAGGAAAAATAGAGCAGAAGGGTACACCCTTAGAAATTTATCAGAATCCTGAGACACCATATGTGGCATCGTTCTTTGGGCAACCTTCCAAAGTGAAAAATTATCAGTGCTTTCACAGCTTTGAAAAAATTGAAAATGCGGACGCTGCGATTATCCGTCCGGAATTTGTAAAAATAACAAAAAAGAATGAAATTCAGCGATTTAAAAGTTCTGCCTCTCAGGGAACAGTGGAAAGAATAGCTTTCCGGGGAAATAATCTAGAACTTACTATTAGAGTGCAGGATTGCTTGATTACTGCTAGAAGAGGCTTGGAGGAACAGCCTATAACGGAAGGGGAGGAAGTGGATGTATTCTTGTACCGATTGTTTGTGACCGCGGGAAATACCGTACATTTGCTGGATAATAAGGCACTGCAGGAGGAATCCATATTTATTTAACCAATTGGCGGGAAGCATAGAGAAAATTTTACACAGTAGAAACATAAAGATAAAGAAGCAAGATTATAATAGAGCTTGCCAGAGGATATGAGTAATATATCCTTTATGGAAGGAGAAGCTATGAAAACAAGATATATAACTACAGATGTATTAATTATAGGCGGCGGAACTGCCGGCTGTTTTGCGGCCCTTACTTTGGGCAGGCACAAAAACCTGCAGGTTCTTATTGCGGAAAAGGCAAACATAAAACGTAGCGGCTGTTTGGCAGCAGGTGTAAATGCTATCAATGCATACATTACGGAAGGCAGGGTACCTCAGGATTATGTGGATTATGCCAAAAAGGATGCAGACGGAATTGTAAGAGAGGATCTGCTGCTTTCCTTATCAGAGCGACTAAACCACGTAACAGATGTTATGGAAAAACTGGGGCTTATAATTCTAAAAGATAAAAATGGCAAATATGTAACCAGAGGTGATCGGAATATAAAAATCAACGGAGAAAATATAAAACCTTTGTTGGCAGAAGCAGTAAAGAAACAGAAAAATGTCACCGTGTTAAATCATATTAACATTACAGACTATATGGTAGAGAATAATCAGATTCAGGGAGCGTATGGTTTTGGTGTAAACGAAGAAATTTTTTACTCCATAAGTGCCAAAGCGGTGATTTGTGCCACCGGAGGTGCTGCAGGGCTGTATCGTCCAAACAATCCAGGATTTTCCAGACATAAGATGTGGTATCCTCCATTTAATACCGGAGCCGGATATGCCATGGGAATTCTAGCCGGGGCAGAGATGACTACCTTTGAAATGCGTTTTATTGCACTTCGATGTAAAGATACCATTGCACCTACTGGAACCATTGCACAGGGGGTGGCGGCAAAGCAGGTGAACAGTCTGGGGAGGGTCTATGAGGATAAGTACGGGTTGACCACTTCACAGCGTGTGTACGGAACCGTTATGGAAAACAGGGCAGGAAGAGGCCCCTGCTATTTGAGAACAGAACATATCAGTAAAGAACAGGAACAGGATTTATATAAAGCATACTTAAATATGGCGCCCAGCCAGACGTTAAAGTGGCTGGAGGAAGGAAGGGGTCCGTCGGAACAAAATGTGGAAATTGAAGGAACCGAGCCTTACATTGTGGGCGGTCATACTGCCAGTGGCTATTGGGTGGATCATAAAAGACAGACCACCATTATAGGACTGTACGCTGCAGGTGATGTGGCAGGCGGTGCACCTCAAAAATATGTGACTGGTGCTTTGGCAGAGGGGGAAATCGCTGCAGAAGCAGTGGCGGAATTTCTGGCTGATTCTTATAGGAAGGAAACAAAAGAAGAATTTAGCGGAGAGCAGAAAAGAAAAGCAGAGGCAAAGCGGCAGGAATATGAAAATTATTTTGCAAATAAAGAGACAGTATTAGACACCGAGCAATTAGAAGAGGCAATGCAGAAAATCATGGATGAGTACGCAGGGGGAATCAGCACAGATTATCAGTATAACGAAGAAAAGCTGAAGCTTGCATTAGAAAAGATAGAAGCTCTGGAACCATTGACCGATAAACTCCAGGCAAAGGATACGGATGATCTGCTTCATATATATGAATTAAAGGAACGCTTGGTGGTATGTAAGGCTGTCATCGCACATCTGCGGGCCAGGAAAGAAACCAGATGGCACAGCTTTGGAGAACATATGGATTATCCGAAAAAAACGCCGGAATTTGAAACATATGTAAATTCCAAAATGATAGACGGAAAGATAACAACCTTTACAAGAGAGCTGGTGCAGGGAGGCAGTGTATATGAGCATACGAATTGACAAAGAAAAATGTGTGGGCTGCGGATTGTGTATGGAAGTTTGTCCCGGCAATCTGTTAAAAAGAGATTATGACGGAAAGGCGTATATCAAATGCCCAAAGGATTGCTGGGGATGTACCTCTTGCATCAAGGAATGTCCAAGAAATGCCATTTTGTTTTATCTAGGGGCAGACATGGGAGGTCAGGGCAGCACTTTGACGGTAACTGAGGAAAAGGGCATTAGCCATTGGCAGATACAGTCATTGAATGGAGCAGTGACAACCATTGACGTGAATAAAAAAGATGCCAATCAATATTAACCTAGTGTAAGGAGAACAAGCCATGGAAAAATTAGACCATTTAGATGCCTTAGAGGCAGAAGCAATATATATTATCAGAGAGGTGGCAGCGGAATGCGAAAAACCGGTGATGCTTTACTCTATCGGAAAGGACAGTTCTGTAATGCTTCATTTAGCAATGAAAGCATTTTATCCGGAAAAACCACCATTTCCCTTTTTACATGTGGATACCACATGGAAATTTAAAGAGATGATAGAATTTCGTGACCGGATTGCAAAAAAGCTTGGAATAGAGATGTTAGTTTACACCAATCAAGAAGGGGTAGAGCAGGGCATTAATCCATTTGATCATGGATTCGCATATACAGACATTATGAAAACTCAGGCATTAAAGCAGGCTCTTACAAAATATGGATTCACTGCTGCTTTTGGCGGCGGACGTCGTGATGAAGAAAAATCCCGTGCTAAAGAGAGAATTTTCTCTTTTCGTAATGAGAATCAGGCTTGGGACCCGAAAAATCAGCGTCCGGAAATGTGGAAATTATTTAATACGAAAATTAAAAAAGGGGAAAGCATGAGGGTATTCCCAATTTCTAACTGGACAGAAAAAGATATCTGGCAGTACATAAAGAGAGAGCATATTGATATTGTACCATTATATTTTGCAAAAGAAAGACCGGTAATCTATCGGGATGGGAATATTATCATGGTAGACGATGACCGATTGAAACTCCGTGAAGGAGAGAAGATTCAGTACAAAAAAGTGCGTTTTCGTACTCTTGGCTGCTATCCGCTGACAGGAGGAGTAGAGTCAGAAGCAGATACCTTAGATAAAATTATTGAAGAAACCCTAAGTGCCGTATCTTCCGAGCGAACCAGCAGAGTCATTGATCAGGAAGCAGAGGGAAGCATGGAAAGAAGAAAAAGGGAGGGGTATTTCTAAATGAAAGGATTATTAAAATTTATCACTTGTGGAAGTGTAGATGATGGAAAATCTACCTTGATCGGACATATTTTATACGATTCCAAGCTTTTGTATGCAGATCAGGAAAAGGCTCTGGAACTGGATTCTAAAGTGGGAAGCCGTGAGGGAAAGATAGATTATTCTTTATTGTTAGATGGACTGATGGCAGAGAGAGAGCAGGGTATCACTATTGATGTGGCATACCGTTATTTTACCACCCATAATCGAAGCTTTATTGTGGCGGACACGCCGGGACATGAAGAATATACCAGAAACATGGCAGTGGGCGCCTCTTTTGCTGACCTGGCGGTTATCTTAGTGGATGCCAAGCAGGGAGTGTTAGTGCAGACAAAGCGTCATGCAAGAATCTGTTCTCTGATGGGAATTAAAAACTTTGTGTTTGCGGTTAACAAAATGGATTTGGTAAATTATAGTGAAGAAGTGTTTCAAAGTATAGAAGGTCAGATTGGAGAGTTAACAACAAAGCTTTCCTTAGGAAATGTAGTGGTTATTCCACTGTCTGCCACAGAGGGAGACAATGTCACTAAAAAATCAGAAAACATCCCATGGTATCAGGGGGAGGCCTTATTGCCATATCTGGAGCAGGTAGACGTGGAAGAAATTCAGGAAGAAAAGGGATTTTATCTTCCAGTGCAGAGAGTGTGCCGTCCAAACCATCAGTTCCGTGGATTTCAGGGGCAGATTGAAGCGGGAATTGTTTCTGTGGGCGATGAAATCACCACGTTGCCAAGTAAGGAAAAAGCCCATGTAAAGAGTGTTTATATCGGAGAAAAAGAAGTGAATACAGCTGGAAAGGGGCGTCCTGTTACAATTCAGTTAGACAGAGAAGTAGATGTGTCCAGAGGCTGTGTTTTAACAGCAGAGTCTGGTGCAAAGCTTGCATCCTCCATTACCACAACATTACTGTGGATGGACGATATCCCATTAGAAAACGGAAAAAATTATTTTGTAAAGTTAGGCACTAAGTTGATTCCGGCTGTGGTAACAGAAATTATACATACCATTGATGTGAATTCTGGAGAAGAAAAGCCGGCAGAACAGCTAAACAAGAATGAAATCGCAGCGGCAAAAGTTACTTTTGCAGAACCGATTGTGGTAGATGAATTTAAAAATCATAAAACATTAGGGGAACTGATTCTTATTGACCGTGTAAGTAATATGACATCTGCCTGCGGTGTGGTCACTGAAGTTGTGGAAGAAAAGGGAAGTGCAGATGTAAAAATCGGTGCAAATGCCAGAGCAGCCCTGAAGGGACAGCTGCCTGTGGTAGCAGAATTCCCGGTGGGAACAGAAGGTGTTACCATGCAGTTGGCAGAAAAGGTGGAAAAAATCCTAAGTAATGAGGGAAGACATACCTATCTGTATATACTGGGACAGGAAAAAGAAGAAGTGACCGTGCAGGCAGTAAAACACTTGCTGGCAGCGGGAATCATAGTATTGTTTGCCGGTGCAGTGAAAGGTCTTGAGGATTTATCAAAAGAAGTGATTTCCTATGAAGAATGGAAGGATGAGTCCGATACAGAAAAAATAGCAGAATACATTAAGAAAAAAACCGCATACTCTGCCCAGATAGCAAAAGATAGAGATTATATTTAGAAAAGTCACCTCCGGATTTGACCGGAGGTGGATTTTTAAATTATGGGTCGTGACCCTGTTGAGCTCGCGAAGCGTGCGAAATATTAACCACCCGCTATGCGGGTGCGCGACGTTGGTTATACCAAAAAATCACCTTTCCGTTATAAAATAAGGTTGTTCAAGCCGATTTATAACGAAAG
>CASEML010000154.1 GCA_949289145.1 uncultured Eubacteriales bacterium
ATATTTGGAAAAGTTATACAGGGAGTGGGTATGCGGTGTAAAAGGCAGGGAATTCCTGCAATTGCCATTGTTGTAAGCATGGGAAACGGTGCAGAAAACATCTATGAATATGGGATTGAATCAATTTTGACTACAGTGAATGGAGTCATGCCTCTCTCGGAGGCATTGGAACGAGCAGAGGAGTTATACCTTGGTGCGGCTAGAAGAATGTTTCGGATGCTGCGTGCAATGGAAAAGGTGAAATAGGCAGAAAATAGCTGGCATAATTCTCAAAATATTGAAGATAATGATAGCAATCGAGTTAATCAGATTTATTTTTGAGAAAGTTTATGGCGTTTAATAAAGTGCTGTGCATTGACTGGAGGCGAATGGTGTTCTATGGATAAAAAGAAAATAAAGGATATTTTGGTGGATTGGATATTTGACATAATAGGAGGAATTTGCTATTCCATTGGTGTTTATACATTTGCAAAAATGGCAAACTTTGCCCCAGGAGGAATTTCAGGATTGGCATTGATTCTGAATCATCTATGGGGTACTCCAATTGGATTGACGATATTAATTTTAAATATTCCACTCGTCCTTATCAGTTATAAAGTAGTTGGAAAGAGATTTCTATTTAAAACAGCACGAACAATGCTTGTCTGTACTTTTTTTCTAGATATTGTCTTTCCGTATACGCCTGCCTATACAGGCAATCCATTGTTGGCAGCATTATATTATGGGATTTTCCTAGGAACAAGTTTAACGATTTTTTATATGAGAGGCTCTTCTTCTGGAGGAACGGACCTTTTAACAATGACGATTAAAAAGTTTCGTCCTTATTTGTCGCTTGGTGCGGTTACATTGACAATTGATTTGTTTATTATTTCGCTTGGCTGGATTGTGTTTGGGGATGTTGATTCTGCATTATATGGTTTAGCAGGAACGGGTGTAGCATCACTTGTGATTAATAAAGTCATGTATGGTGCAGATGTAGGAAAAATGGCAGTAATTATTACACTGGATGGTCAAGGAGTAGCCGATGAAATTAGCAGCAAAATTCGAAGAGGATCTACGGTAATCAATGCGAAAGGAAGTTATACAAAATTAGAACGAGACGTGTTGCTTTGTGCCTGCTCCAAAGCACAGGCGTATATTGTAAAAAAAGCAGTTTTTGATGTGGATCCAAAAGCTTTTGTTATGTTTACAGAAACAAGTGAGGTATTTGGAGAGGGATTTATTTCTACTTTAGATAAAGCATAATAAAGACGAAGCTACTGCATGATATTGTTTATTAGATGCTGCTGGGAGAGGAGTGAAAAACTTACTGTTACAGCATTTTAGTATTTTCTTAATATTAAAAAAATTTCATTAAATTTTACAAAGATTTAGCTTAATACGGATAACAGGAAGGAAAAGAGAATATTATAATATAAAAAAAGAGAATGATTCAGTATTTTTAAGAAAGGCTTAATCTATGGTAAAAATTTACGTAATTGACACAAATGTTTTAATCCAAGCACCTTATGCCATTTATTGCTTTGATGATAATCAAGTAGTTCTTCCTCTTGTTGTAATGGAAGAATTGGATAATCTAAAGAAAAGTGAAGGGGAAAGGGGAAGTAATGCCAGA
>CASEML010000155.1 GCA_949289145.1 uncultured Eubacteriales bacterium
ACAAACCAGAGGGTGTCTACCACGCAATGGATGTGGTGAATCGCTACTTGTCAGTTAATGCAGGCAGGGGTTCTTATCAGTTGGCACAGATTGCCGTGGAGGGCATAGAAAAATTGCGTGTTGAAATAATAGATTTAGTAAACGGGAGGAATCAGGCAGAAGTGTTTTTTACCCCTTCTGCTACGGTTGCCTTCAATGAGATTATAGGCGGTCTTATGCTTGATTCACAGGATAGAGTATATGTATCGCCTTTTGAGCATAATGCAGTAATGCGGACATTAAATCTATGGAGGAAAAAGTGTGGATTTACTATAGAAATTATCCCCATGGATGCGGAAAAGTTACAAGTTGATTTAGAAAGATTAGAATATATGTTTCGGGAAAAAGCACCTACCCATGTTTTTGTGACGCAGGTAAGCAATGTAACAGGGTATATACTTCCCACAGAAAAAATTTTTCATATGGCAAAGAATCTCACCGGTGGACAGGCATTGGTATTTGTGGACGGCTCACAGTCCTTTGGACTGCTGCAGACGGATTATCAAAAAGCTCCTTATGATGGACTGGTGTTTGCAGGTCACAAGACCTTGTATGGCCCCTTTGGGATTGCAGGTTTCATCAAAAGAAAACAGATGAAGTTAGCCCCTTTCTTAGCTGGAGGAACGGGAAGCAATTCTCTGGTGCTGGATATGCCCGAATCACCTTGGGGGCTGGAACCATCCAGTCCCAATATTGTGGCAATCGCAGGTCTTTACGCTGCAATACAGTTTATCAAGGAAGAAACAGTGGAAGCAATTTATCAACATGAGAAGCAGTTGACCGAGGAGCTGGTGAATGGCCTTAGCGCCATACCAAAGGTAAAGCTATATATTCCACAGGAGAAGACAGCGCATATTGGAATTATATCTTTTTCTGTGGCAGAGTATCGTTGTGACGAGATAGGGATGATCTTGGAGGAGGATTACAAGATTGTAGTCCGTACCGGGTATCACTGTGCACCGTTAATCCATGATTATTTAAAAAATAAGGAGCGGGGCGGAACGGTGCGGGTTGGGCTCAGTTACTTTAACAGACAGAAAGAAGTGGAACAGCTGGTGCAGGCTGTGAGAGAGATCGCTTGGGAGGGGTAAGATGAATTTTCGGGAAATTGAAATAAAAGAAGAATATCGCTCTCTTCAAGATAATATTGTGAAAGAATTTTACTGTCCACTGCTGAAGGCAGCACAAAAATACCAAAGAGCGGTAGGATTTTTTTCTTCTTCATCATTGATAGAGATATCTAAGGGCATTACTGGATTAATTCAGAATGGAGGGACCATAGAACTGATTGCTTCTCCAAGGCTTTCCAAAGAGGATGTGGAGGCCATTGAAAAAGGAATGGCACTGAGAGAAGAAATTATTGCGGCAAGGTTGAATGATGCTATGGAAGACCCCCAAAATGAGCAGGAGGAAAAAAGGCTGAATTTGTTAATTAATCTGATTGCTAAGGGAAAGCTGACCATCAAAATCGCGGTTTTAGAAAAGGATAAAAGGCTTGGAATTTATCATGAGAAAATGGGCTTGTTAACGGATTGTCAGGGGAATATAGTTGCTTTTTCCGGTTCTATGAATGAAAGCAGCACGGCTTTTGAACACAATTATGAGTCCATAGATGTGTACCGCTCTTGGAATGGAGGGTCTGATGCTAAAAGAGTTTTAAATAAGCAGCTGGCATTTCAAAGCATGTGGGACAATAAACAGCCTTGTATGGAAGTATTGGAATTTCCAGAAGCATCTAGAAGAAAGCTGTTTCAGTATAGAAAAAATGAAGAAATAGATTATAGTTTAGACCGGGAACTGGAGTTATCAGAAGATGATTCTTTTCAAAGCAAGGAGCAATTACCATTTCAATTACCGAAGCCTAAAATACCGGATTGGGTGGAAATCAGGGAATATCAAAGAGCAGCAGTGGAACAGTGGAAGAAGCAGAACTATAGAGGGATTTTTGATATGGCTACGGGAACGGGAAAGACTTATACCGCATTGGCAGCTATTTGCCGGTTGTATGATGATCTGCAGGGGAATTTGGCAGTGGTGATCCTTTGTCCTTTTCAGCATTTAGTGGAACAGTGGTTAGAGGACTTAGAGGTATTTGGGATTCGTCCCATTGTGGCATACAGTGCACCGAAATATAAAGATTATCCTAAGAAACTATGCAAAGAAGTATTTGAATATAATCTGCAAAGCAGAAGATTTATAAGTCTGATTACTACTTTAGATACTTTTTCTGGTGAAAAAGTACAAGCTCAGTTGCGGAAAATAAAGAAAAATCTTTTATTGGTGGCAGATGAAGCACACAATATGGGGGCGGGCAGTTACCGGCGGTTACTGGATGAAAGATATACCTATCGTCTTGCCTTATCAGCAACCTTTGATCGGCACAACGATCAGGAAGGAACAGAGGAACTGTATCGTTTCTTTGGAAAGAAATGTATCGAATACTCTCTGGAGCAGGCAATCAAAGAAGGTATGCTTACAAAGTATAATTATTATCCTATTCCCGTATATTTGTCGGAGAAGGAACTAGAGGAATACAATCGTATCAGCGCAGAAATTACCAAAAGCTTAGTGGCAGATAAAAAAGGAAAAATCAAGCTCAATGAAAAAGGAAAAAAACTTGCTATAAAAAGAGCAAGGATTGCAGCGGGCGCTGTCAATAAAATTCAATTACTTATAGATACCATACAGGATTATAAGAAGGAAAATCATATTTTAATATACTGCGGAGCCGCAAAAATGCAGGAAGGTGAGGACGATGAGGGAATAGTAAACGATATTCGTCAAATAGACGTAATTACCCAAAAGCTTGGTAGGGAGGTGGGAATGAAGGTGGCACAGTTTACTTCCAGAGAGAATGCAGCACAAAGAGAAATATTAAAGAAGGAATTTGCGGCAGGTGATGAATTACAGGCATTAGTTGCCATTAAGTGCCTTGATGAAGGAGTAAATATACCAGCCATAAAAACAGCATTTATTCTGGCGAGTACCACCAATCCAAAAGAATATATTCAACGAAGAGGGCGTGTACTTCGGCTCAGTCCCGGAAAAGAAGTGGCTAATATATATGATTTTGTTACGCTTCCAAGAGATTTATCACTGGTTCCCTATCTTTCAAAAGAAGAAATAAAATATGATAAAGCTTTGGTAAAAAATGAATTAAACCGGGTGCTGGAGTTTCAAAGGTTAGCAGAAAATTCTTATGATTCCACAGAACTGATATTTAACATAAAGGATACTTATGATTTGTATGAAACGGAGGAAGAACAAGATGAAGGAGGAACTGCAGATGGAAATTAATAAGAAAACGCTGGAAATGATCGAATTTGAAGTTCTGCGAATAGAAAAGAAGAATGCCAGAACTCATGAAACCAGTGACGGAGAAATGATAAAACAGATCTGTAAAATCATAGAAAAAGAGGTTGGAATCAGTAAATAGCGAGGTGTATGGTCATGATCATTAAAAAGATTACTTTGAAAAATTTTAGACAATATATAGACACAGCCATTGAATTTGCCACAGATAGGGATAAGAATATTACAGTGGTGATGGGCGATAATGGAACCGGAAAGACTACCTTGGCACAGGCTTTTCAGTGGGCACTTTATGGAGAAACCGGATTTCAGATTCAGGAAATCATTAATCGGATTGTGAGAGAGCAGATGACTATGGGCCAGTCAAAAACAGTTAGTGTGTCTATAGAAATTTTCTATAATGAGAAAGACTATTTGATCAAACGTTCGGTTACATACAAGAAAAACAGCCAGATGAAATTAGAAGAAATTGATCACATATTTACCATATCCACAGTAGATGAAAACGGAGAACTGCGTTACTTTGATGAAGGAAAACGAAATTATATGATAAAACAGTTTCTGCCCAAAGATTTGTCTAAGTTTTTCTTTTTTGACGGAGAACGGATTGAGGAAATGTCCAGAGAAATACAAAGCGGTAAAAGTGAAGATTTTAAAGAGGCTGTGTACAGTCTTGTGGGATTACAGGCTACACAAAATGCCATGGGGCATTTAAAGTCTACAGGAAATAAAATGTCTGTTACAAAATATTATAAAAGCGAAGTAGAGAAAAATAACAAATCTGCCAAAGCCATGGCAGAATACAATAAAAGGATACAGGAATTGCAGGCAGACATTGAGGAAAAGTCAAAGATAGCAGCGGAGAAGAAAGAAAAGCTGGAAAAGTGCGAAAAAGAAATAGAAGAATGCCGAGAGATTATTTTTTCGGAAACACCAAAGATGGACCTGAAAAAACGATATA
This sequence comes from uncultured Eubacteriales bacterium, assembly GCA_949289145.1. Classification (GTDB taxonomy): domain Bacteria; phylum Bacillota; class Clostridia; order Lachnospirales; family Lachnospiraceae; genus RUG11237. The sequence continues at coordinate 4,313 of CASEML010000155.1, forward strand.
ACGAATTGCAAAGGGAAATTGCAAATTTAAAACAAAAGCGGGAACAGACCATCGGAAAAGACTTTTTAAGGGAATTTAGCAGCGGTTTTTATGGATTTTGTGCCAGAACGCTGGTGGAGCAGGCTCAATCTAAGCTAAAAGAAGAGGGAGTGGGAGAAAAGAGTATTCCTGATCTAACACAGCGGATGATTTACTATTTAATTAAGGAAAGAAAGAGCTGTCTTTGCGGCACACCGCTGAAAGAAAATACACCGGAATATGTTCAGCTGACAGGACTGTTAGATTATGCACAGCCTAAAACCATAGGAATGCAGATGAATGATTATCGCAGCAAAGAAGATAATATTCGAAAAGAAGATAACACTTTTATGAGTGATATGTATCGTAAAATGCAAAATATTTTGGATATGGAAGCCCAAATATCCGGTAAGGAACAGGAAGCTAATGATATCATGGAGCGTTTAGGAAACACCAGCAAAGGAGAAGCAGCAAAAGAGAAACAAAAAGCATTGGAAGCAGAGCGTGAAAAACTGTATAAAGGTCTTGGATTATTGGAAGGTGCAGTGAAAAGCAGGATTCAGGAAAAAGAACGGCAGGAAACCGAAAAGGAAAAATTAGTACTTACTAATGAGGACAGTATAAGAAATGCCAATTATTTGGCATATGCTGAAAAATTATACCAGAAGCTTCAGGATAATTATTCCAAAAATGAAAATAAATACAGAATCTTACTGGAACACAGAATGAATGAAATCTTCAAGACAATTTATGATGGAAATATCCGGATAAACATTGATCCCAAGTATAGAATCAATGTAAATATACAAGAAGAATTTGCAGCAGATGATGAAGTGGAAAAAAATACGGCTCAGGGATATGCACTAATCTTTGCTTTTATCTCTGCCATTATTGATCTGGCCAAAGAAAAAATTAATCATAATGCAGTGGAGGAAAAGGACATGATTGATGTGGAAAAAGAGGGATATCCACTGGTAATGGATGCTCCCTTGTCTGCATTTGATAAAACAAGGATTAAAAGTATCTGTACAGAGATACCAAAGATTGCAGATCAAGTCATTATTTTTATAAAGGATACCGATGGTGATGTTGCAGAGAAGCATATGAGCAGCAAAATTGGAAAACGATATATGGTGCAGAAGGTCAATGGCAGCAGTCTGCATTCAGAAGTGATTGGACGGTGATAACATGTTTGAGAAAGAATATGTATTTTATGGGAAACACGCTGATATGGTAAAAAAAATGACGGCAAAGCTAAGCGATGAAATCGGTCGGGGATTTTTCGCTACAAACTATGAAATTTACCGGGTAGCTCCTTTTGTAGGCTGGATATACAAAAGAAGAGCAAACAGAGATAAAAATGATGAAACCACCAAAATCTTCCCGGAAACAATACTGAAAGGAAAGCAGGATTTGGTGTTTAATTACCGAAATATTATGGCGCTGCATTTTGGGGATCGAAGCACCGAAGAAATCATGCATATTGCCTTTGGATTAGATTATAAGGAGCAGGAAAGAAAAGAATATGATGAAATATATGACTCCTATGTTTTAGGGGGGGTAGAAGAAATGTATGAGCAGATTTTTGAAAAAAACGGTGCAGATAGTGGGGACCAATATATTCGGAATTTGTATGAGTTTTTGGAGGAGTTAAACATGCGTTTGTATGGGGAGACTACCATTTCGGAGTAATTTTATACTTGCAATGTTGCCATATATGCTCTATAATGGTTGTACAAAATGTGCAACTAAAAGGGAGGCGGTATAGTGACAATTAATGAGAATTTAGAGAAACTTAATTTTACTAAACTAGAAGCGCAGATATACTTGGCTTTATTAGGAACAGAGCCCTTATCTGCGTATCAGCTGGCTAAAAAGATAAATATATCAAGAACATCTATATACAATGCATTGGAACATATGTTGGAAAAAGGGCTGGTTGAAATGGTACCTGATAGTACTGCGCTATATATAGCACAAGAACCGGAAGTAATATTAGGAAAAAAGCATTTTGAAATGACAACAGCCATAGAAGAAGCAACGCAGCAGCTAAAAGAGTATCAAGCATTAAAAGCAGAAAATAGGAGTTTGGTATTTAGAGGATTTGGTACTGCTATGTTTAAAGCAAAAAGTATTTTAAAAAAAGCAAAGAATGATGTATACATAAATGCTGATTTTGATTTAATGTGTTTGAGCGAAGAGTTTAAGCGATTGAAAGAAGAGAAAGTCAGGGTAGTAGTTTTCTCATTTTATAATATCAAATTAGGGTGCGATGTAGAGTTTTATTCCCATTACAGAAACATTCATAAAGAACATAAGGCATCTAGATTTATGTTGGTTGTGGATAACGAAATTTCACTAATAGCAGACAGAGGAGCAGAGCGGCAGGAATGGAATGGAACCATAAGCAATAATCCGTTATCCATAAAGATATTATCTGAGCATATCCATAACGATATATATTTGCTGAAATTGAGGGATAAATACGGAAAAGAAATTTATGATAGTGATTTATATTTAAATACAGCTTTTGAAACAAGGCAGAAAGAGGAGGCAAAAAATGAAAGTAATCGTATCAGGTTTAATTAATATTGAAACAACATTGAAAGTCAAAAAATTCCCTATAAATTACTATCCTATTGATTATCCCTTTTTTGGTATAAAATCGGATGTTTCAGGTGTAGCTTATAATGTTGCCAAAGCTCTTTTGGCATTGGATCATGAGGTACAAATAATATCTTTCATCGGTGATGATGAAGAGGGAAACAGGATTTTATCAAAGTTAGAAGACGAGAGGATAGGAAAACAATATATTTATCCTCATTTAAAGGAAACTCCTGTTACGGTTGCATTGTATGATGAGGAAGGCAGGAGACAGATATATTGTGATTTAAAGGATATTCAAGACAGAGATATTGATTTTGCCAGAGTAGAAACAGCGATAAAAGATTGTGATTTGGTGGTGTTGTGTAATACTAATTTCAATCGTTCCATATTAAGAAAAGTAAAAAGTATGGGAAAATTAATTGCCAGTGATGTCCATGTATTAAGTGACATTAATGATGAATACAATAAAGAATTTATGGAATATGCAGATATTTTATTTTTGAGTGACGAGCAGCTGCCATATAATGCTGCACAATTTATTTTGCAAATGAAAAAGACGTACTCATCAAAGATCATAGTAATTGGACTTGGCAAAGAAGGAGCATTATTATACGAACGTTTGGAAGATAAAATATACAGATTAGAAGCAGCTCATGTGGGAGAAGTTGTTAATACTCTTGGAGCAGGAGATGCGTTATTTTCATGTTTTTTAAATTATTACATGAAAGGGTATCCGGCAGTAGAAGCCCTGATTAGGGCAGAGATATTTGCGGCGTTAAAAATTCGTCATAATGGAGCAGCAAATGGATTTAGCAGTGAAGAAATTGTAGAGGAGTATTATAGAAATAATCAGATCATTTGCAAATAAGAAAAGGCATCCCCTGAAAATATTGGATTTTCAGGAGATAACTTTTTCTGTATCCTTATTCATTCACAATCAAATAATATTCCTTAGAAGTGATTTTATACACCACCCCATAACAAATAGAAAACAGTACACAGACTACGGCTACACTGGCGATAAATGTTGGTATATGCACAATAAGTACCAGCCGCAGGCAGTCCGCAACAATATTTAACGCTACGGCAGAGTGAATAATGGCAGTAAGTAAGGGCAGGAAGAATAGCAGCATTACCTGGGAGTGAATAGACTGCTTAATTTCCTTTTTGGACAGCCCTACCTTCTGCATGATTAAGAAGCGTTCCCTGTCATCGTAACCTTCAGAGATTTGTTTGTAGTAAATAATCATCACTGTACATATCAAAAATAATATTCCTAAGAGAATCCCTACAAAAAACAGACCGCCATAAGTACTGTAAAAAAGTTGTTCTTCGTCAGACTTTAGAGTTACTTCGTGTTGGATATTTAAATGATCCAAAGCAGCAGAAAGTTCGGTGGTGAAATTTTTAACCGTATCTTCTGAAGCGTTGATGTCAAAACCTAAATAACCAACAATACTGCAAAAGTTATATTCTTCAGGTGCAAACTTAACGAATGTTTTCTCATCAGGCACTACGATCAAAAGCTTAGAAAATAGAGTCATACTATAGTTTTCAATGTACCTTAGACAACTGCGGTCAGCAGTACCTTTTACTTGATAAGTGACACCATCAAAGATCAGAGTGTCATATTCAAATATTTTATCAGAACCATAGAGGAGAATTTCATTTTCCGCCAGTGTTTCAGAAGTGCCGTTAAAACGATTATATTCCTCTAAAGTAAGCACATAGGTATCCGGGATACTCTCAATATTTGCATAGGAAGGAGTATCCTTCCATAATAATTCATTATGATTCAAATCAAAGATACCACTGCAGCATCTGCAATAGACCAGATTTTGAAAGGCAGTGTTACATTTTTTTGCTGTTGTATTTAAAATATTCTGTAAAACTTCAAAACTTTCTTGAGACTCATAATCGATCTGAAACTGCACAGAACGGGGGAACTTCTCATCAATACTGCGGTTTCCGGTGCTGTAAAGGCAGACACCTGCGGATATGACCACGATGGCTGCAGCTGATAAGATGCAAATGGTAGCAAGCCCTGCAGCATTTTGCTTCATTCGATAAAGCATACCGGAAAGGCTGATAAAGTGTCTTGTAGTGTAGTAATAGTTTTTATTTTTCTTCAGTAATTTTAAGATAGCAATACTTCCTGCCGTAAATAAAGCATAGGTGCCGAGAATTACACAAAAGGCAGCAGGAAAGAAATGGTTGATGGCCTCATTGGCACCTTGGGATGTAAGAGCATAATAATAGCCAAAGCCTAAGAAAGCGAGACCAATCACTGCCAGGAACAAACGGTTCTTAGGTTCCTTTTCTCCCTGCTTTTCACTTTTCAGCAGGTCAATATCTTTGGTACGAAGAATACTGAATACACCGCGAAGGAGAATCAGTACCGCCAGGCCAAAAGTCAGCATTAATGTATGGTATAATGCGTTCACATTGATAGAAAATCCTTCCGGCATTGGCTGATGGATAATCTGGAATAAAAGAACCAGCATTAGTTTATCAAATAAAATACCAAGGAAAATCGCGGCAGCCAATCCAACGGCAAACATAAGAAAAGTTTCTAAAAAAATAATGCGGATCATATGTTTCCGTTCCATTCCAAGCACTCGGTAAAGTCCTAATTGCTTCTTTTGATGCTTTAGCACAAAGCTGTTGGCATAAAGCAGAAAAATAAAGGCAAAGAAAGCAGTAGCAAAAGAACCGGATTGAAGGATAGGGCATAAAAGATTGGCGCCTTTAAAGGCTGCTTTTCCAGTGTCCACATTATAGATAAGGGGATTGCTTCCTAAAGAAGTTAAGATGTAATAAAACAGTATGCTTCCCATTAATGTGAGCAAATAGGGAATATATAATTTTTTATTGATTTGATAGGCGGAAATCTTCTTATAAGCCCTCGCAAGTGTTTATAAAACCTTGCGAAAATGGCTTAAAATCAAGGCTTTCCGCATATTTTCATTTATCTTGCCGTATCTCCGTATAAGATGATTTTGTAAGACCGGGCACCATTTTGGCACCACAAATTATAGGAGGACGACATGAAAAACGTACTTTTAGACAAGGGTATTATACTCCCGTCCGGCGAAATCAGCAAGGATAAGGTAAACCTTGTAGCCGGAGCAATCACACAGCCATTCGCAGAAATGGTATGGGTAACGACAGGCGGCGACATGGAAACCATTAACCGCCTTACGGACATTCTTGTTTCGATGAA
>CASEML010000156.1 GCA_949289145.1 uncultured Eubacteriales bacterium
ACGAACGCCCTTTCAAGGGCGGCGACGAGTCAAAGGCAATACGGCTTGAACAAAGTGAAAGCCAGCGTCTTTAGGCGCTGGCCGGTAACAGAGGCTTATAGCCTCAGAGCAAACCGCCCGTTTGACGGGCGGTCATGATTATGTAATGAAAGTTTATTTCAGCATATATTTCAGCATATGTTCAATATAAGATAACATTTTGGAAGAATCTGACAAATTGCTGTCACAAGCTTCGAAATACAAGGTTCTATCAAAATAGTCAATTTTAAAGTAAGGCGACAGAATTTCGTCAAACTGAGGGAGAAAAATTCCTGTTTTCCGGCTGTAACAGTTGGCAGCTTTGGCTCTGGTACGGAAATCTTTATCTACATAAAAGGCAACACTTTTGTGGATGGCAGTGTCTTCTGCAGGTAAATAATAATAATTTTTATAATCTGAATAGAAATATTTCAATTCACCAGTGTATGCTTTGATGCGAAGCCGGCATTTGTCTTTATCAATACTTAGAAAGAAGTCTTTTTTTGAAAAACTGATTCTTTTTGGCAATGGGGAGGAAAGCGTAAAATGAAAGATAACCTCTTTGCCTTCGGTGCCGTGATAAGAAGTGTAATCTGAAATTTCATAAGTATTCCAAGTTATATGTTTTATATTAAAATCACGAAAAGCAAGCATAGGAGACAGTTGAAACAGACCATTTATATCATCATGGTTGTGAAGCAGCAAAAGTTCCTGTGCTTCTTTGGAAGGAGATGTTAGAAAACTTTGATAGACATTAATTAAATCTCCGCCATTGTAAAGATCATTACGCGTAATATTCAGATAGGATTCGACAGTTTTTTGCTTTAAATTTTCCAGCTTTAACATGGATTTTACTGGAGAGAGAATTTTATATAAATCAATACTTTCTATTTCCTCAAAGGTGTAGGGTAGATTGTAGTAAGAACATTTTTGTAGAAGATAAGGAATATCAAATCCTGAACCGTTATAATGAATCAGATGGTCAAAACTCTTCATAAAATTAAAAAATTCAAAAAGCAGGATGGATTCTTCCTGAATAGTTTCAGCGAACCATTGTCTAATCATAGGGATACCTTTTTCAAAATATAAACATCCAATCAAGTATAGGGAGGATGTCTTAGCGGAAAATCCTGTAGTTTCTATATCAAAGAAAAGCAGTCTGGATAAATCGAAATGTTCTTTTAAAAAGCTTGGTATGGCATAAGTGGAAGATGTAGTGATAGTCTGCATAATGTCACTCCTCTCGTTTGTTCTTTGAATTCAGTATAAAACATTTTTTTGAAAAATTGTAGTTTTTTTTGAAATACAAATGTAGTAATTTATTGAAAAAAATAGTATAATAAAGGTGTTTATGCAGAAAAGGATAAAATACAGAAAGAAGGTTAGAATATGGGATTATCAACATTTAAAGGCGGAATACACCCATATGATGGCAAGAATTTATCCAAAGATAAGCCAATTAAGGAAATTTTGCCAAAGGGTGACTTAATTTATCCGCTGTCCCAGCATATTGGGGCGCCGGCCAAGCCAATCGTGGAAAAAGGCCAGTATGTGTTGGAGGGAGAAAAGATAGCCGAAGCAGATGGATTTGTGTCGGCACCGATTTATGCCAGTGTGTCAGGTACAGTAAAGGCAATGGAAAAGAGAAGAGTAGCTGCAGGTGACAATGTAATGTCCATTGTAATTGAAAACGATGGAAAATATGAAACCGTTGAATATCCTAAGCACAAACCTTATACAGAGCTTACCAAGGAAGAAATCTTAGACATTATCAAGGAAGCGGGCGTTGTGGGGATGGGTGGAGCCGGCTTTCCTACTCATGTGAAACTTTCTCCAAAAGAACCGGAGAAAATTGATTATGTGATTGCTAACTGTGCAGAGTGTGAGCCATATTTGACTTCTGATTACCGAAGAATGTTGGAGGAACCGGAAAAACTGGTAGAGGGTCTGAAGATTATTTTAAAGCTGTTTGACAATGCCAAAGGAATTCTGGCAGTGGAGGATAATAAAAGGGATTGTATTGAACTTTTAGAAAAGCTTACCCAAAAGGAAGAACGTATTACTGTAAAATCATTAAAGACCAAATATCCTCAGGGAGCAGAGCGGCAGTTGATTTATGCTTCCACGGGCAGAAAAATTAATTCTAAAATGCTTCCGGCAGATGCAGGCTGCGTGGTAAATAACGTGGATACCATTGTGGCTGTATATCATGCAGTTGTTGAGGGAAAACCTTTGATGCACAGGATTGTTACGGTAACAGGAGATGCTGTTGCAGATCCTAGGAATTTTATTGTGCGTGTGGGGACCGATTATGCAGAATTGCTTGAAGAAGCAGGAGGCTTTAAGAAGGAACCAGCTAAGATTGTTTCCGGTGGTCCTATGATGGGATTCGGTGTTTTTGATATTCATGTTCCGGTAACCAAGACATCTTCCGCATTGTTATGTCTTACTGAGGATGAAGTGGCAAAATATGAACCTACCGCCTGCATTAACTGTGGTAAATGTGTGGAGGTATGTCCGGGTCATATAGTTCCCGCAAGACTTGCTGATTATGCGGAGCATTCGGAAGAGGAAAAGTTTGTGAAGAACAATGGAATGGAATGTTGTGAATGTGGCTGCTGCAGTTTTATTTGCCCTGCAAAACGCCAGCTTACTCAGTCCATTAAGTCTATGAGAAAAATGGTTCTTGCAAACCGTAAAAAATAGAAGGAGAGGTGAAGATTGTGAGTGATTTAAAACATGTGTCATCATCACCCCATATTAGAAGTAAGATAACAACTTCCAATATTATGTTGATGGTAATTATAGCACTGCTTCCTGCCACATTATTTGGGATTTGGAACTTTGGAGTCAGTGCATTGATGAATGTGGTAGTATGCGTGGGCACCGCAGTAGCAGCAGAATTTATTTATGAAAAATTAATGCACAAGAAAGTGACCATTCATGACTACAGTGCAGCATTAACAGGACTTTTGTTAGCATTAAATCTGCCTCCAAAAGCAACCTGGTGGATGAGTGCATTGGGAAGTATTTTTGCAATCGTTGTGGTAAAACAGATTTTTGGCGGATTGGGTCAGAACTTTATGAACCCGGCACTGGCGGCCAGATGTTTTTTGTTAATTTCCTTTACCGGAAGAATGACAAACTTTACATATGACGGCGTTACCACAGCAACACCACTCGCATTACTAAAAAATGGTGAAAGTGTCAATATATTGGATATGGTAGTGGGGCGCACAGCTGGAACCATTGGTGAGACCAGTGCTATTGCATTGTTGGTTGGTGCGGCATTTCTTCTGATTATGGGTGTCATTGATTTGAAGATACCTGCAAGTTATATTTTGTCTTTTGTGGTGTTTATCACAATCTTTGGCGGATATGGTTTTGATTTGACTTATATTGTGGCACATTTAGCAGGCGGTGGCCTGATGTTGGGGGCATTCTTTATGGCTACAGATTATGTTACATCACCAATTACCGCAAAAGGTCAGATTGTATATGGCATTATTCTTGGTGTGCTAACGGGAATTTTTCGTTTGTATGGCGGTTCCGCAGAAGGTGTTTCTTATGCGATCATCTTCGGTAACCTATTAGTTCCTTTGATTGAAAGAGTCACTATGCCAAAACCATTTGGACCAGATAAAAAGGAGGTAAGAGGAAATGAATAAAATAGTAAAAGATGCACTTGTATTAACTGCTATTACCATGATTTCCGGCTTAGCTCTTGGCAGTGTTTATGAAATTACAAAGGAACCTATTGCAAAGCAGGAGGAGTTAACAAAACAGGAGGCTTATAAGACAGTGCTCTCAGAAGCCGATAGCTTCGAAGAACTTGAGATAGCGGGTACTGACGGCGCAGATATTCCAGCAGCTGCAGGATACTCAGCACAGGAAATTACGGGCGCAGCAGCAGCGCTGGATAGTTCGGGGAATACCATCGGATATGTATATACGGTGGTAACAAGCGAAGGGTATAGTGGTGACATTACCTTTACCATGGGAATATTAAGCGATGGGACGGTAACAGGTATTGAAATGCTTTCCATCAGTGAAACAGCCGGACTTGGTATGAAAGCTGCAGAAGACGAATTTAAATCTCAGTATGTGAATAAAAAAGTAGACAAATTTGAGTATACAAAATCTGGTGCTACCGCAGAAAATCAGATTGATGCCATCAGTGGTGCAACCATTACAACCAATGCAGTTACCAATGGAGTAAATGCAGGCATCGAATATTTCAAAGCAACAGAAGGAGGTAACTAAGATGAAGAAATACATGGAACCTTTATTTAACGGTTTGATCAAAGAAAACCCTACCTTCGTGCTGATGCTTGGTATGTGTCCTACATTGGCGGTTACAACCTCTGCCATCAACGGACTTGGTATGGGGCTTACCACAGCAGTGGTTTTAGTTATGTCTAACCTTATTATTTCCTTACTGCGTAAGGTGATACCAGATAAAGTGAGAATTCCGGCATACATCGTAATTATTGCAACTTTTGTTACTTTAGTAGAGTTATTACTGGAAGGATTTATTCCAAGCCTGTATTCTGCACTGGGAATCTATATTCCGCTGATTGTTGTAAACTGTATTATTTTAGGACGTGCAGAAGCCTATGCCTCGAAAAACGGTCCAGTAGAATCCATGTTTGACGGGCTGGGTATGGGACTTGGGTTCACACTTGGTCTTACTTGTATCGGTATTGTGAGAGAAATTCTAGGTGCAGGCCAGATTTTTGGTGTACAAATATTGCCCTCCACTTATGAAGGAATTACTATTTTTGTGTTGGCACCGGGAGCATTCTTTGTACTTGCTGTATTAACGGCACTTCAAAATAAGATACGGAATAAAAAAGGTACCAAAGCACCTGTAAGCCGTTGCAGTGAAGGCTGTATGTCCTGCCAAAATACAGGATGTACCGGAAAAATAGAAGGGGAGGCAAAGTAAATGACAGAATTAATTTTAATAGCAATCGGTTCAGCGTTAGTAAATAATGTTGTATTAAGCCAGTTCCTTGGACTTTGTCCATTCCTTGGAGTATCGAAAAAGATTGATACAGCCGCTGGTATGGGGGCAGCGATTATTTTCGTTATTACAATTTCCTCGGCGATTACGAGTTTGGTTTATACATTTATCTTGGAAAAAGCAGGGCTTACTTATTTAAAAACCATTGTGTTTATTCTGGTAATTGCAGCATTAGTTCAGTTTGTGGAAATGTTTTTGAAGAAATCCATGCCTTCTTTATATCAATCATTAGGTGTTTACCTGCCATTGATTACTACCAACTGTGCTGTACTAGGTGTGGCTATCACAAATGTGCAGAAAGAATATAATTTTGTGGAAAGTGTTGTAAATGGATTTGCTACAGCCGTAGGATTTACAATCTCTATTGTAATTCTTGCCGGATTGAGAGAACGTATGGAATATAATGATGTGCCGAAAGCTTTTCAGGGCATGCCCATTGTTCTTGTTACAGCAGGTCTTATGGCCATTGCATTCTTTGGATTTTCAGGACTGATATAGGAGGGTGCGAGTATGAATATAACTGGAATTATGATGGCAGCAGTGATTGTTGCAGTGATTGGTCTTGTGCTTGGACTTTTCCTTGGTGTTGCAGGCGAAAAATTCAAAGTAGAAGTAGATGAAAAAGAAGTAGCAGTTAGAGCAGAATTGCCGGGAAATAATTGTGGCGGCTGTGGATATGCAGGGTGTGATGATCTTGCGGCGGCAATCGCAAAAGGTGAGGCAGAGGTATCTGCCTGTCCGGTAGGCGGAGAAGCATGTGCTAAGAAAATCGGCGAGATTATGGGTGTATCTGCCGGTGAGGGAAAAGCTATGACAGCCTTTGTAAAATGTGCCGGCACCTGTGATAAGACCAAGGCAGACTATCAGTATTATGGAGTAGAAGATTGTAAAATGCTTTCTTTTGTGCCAAACGGCGGTCCAAAAACCTGTAATTACGGCTGCCTTGGATTTGGCTCCTGTGTAAAGGTTTGTCCTTTTGATGCTATTCATATTGTAGATGGTGTGGCAAAAGTAGATTCCGACAAATGTAAAGCTTGTAAGAAATGTATTGCAGAATGTCCAAAGAATCTTATTGAACTGGTACCGAAGGAAAGTAAACATTTGGTGCAGTGCAGTTCCAAAGACAGAGGTGTAGATGTAAAAAAAGGTTGTCAGGTGGGCTGTATCGGATGTAAGATGTGTGAAAAAGTATGTGAGACAGGTGCCATTACCGTAACGGATAATGTGGCACATATTGATCCGGAGAAATGCACCAACTGCGGAAAATGTGCAGAAAAGTGTCCGGTAAAAATAATCTTATAGCTAGGTAGAGAGGAATATGAGAAAGATATATATTGAATCAGCATTGCTTTTTTCTGTGATTATATGGGTCCTAAGTGGATGCAGTGTGAGCAGGGATTACAGTGAACAGGCAATCTATTTTGATACCATAATAACACTCAATATATATGGAACGAAAGATAGGGCAGTCATGGAGGACTGCCTTATTCTCTGTGACGAATTTGAAAAGAAATTCAGCAAGACCGTAGAGGGCAGTGATATATGGAAAATAAATCATGCAGAAGGTGCGTGGGTGGAGGTATCAGAAGAAACAATAGATATATTAAAACAGGCGATATATTATTCGGAATTAACGGAAGGTGCTTTTGATGTAACCATTGCTCCATTAACAGAATTATGGCACGTAAATGATAACGATGGAATACTTCCAGCAGAGGAAGAAATAAAAGAAGCCATGAGTCATGTGAATTATCGATTTATTGAAATAGATGAAAATAAAGTGCGTTTAACAGATGAAAAAGCTCAAATTGATTTAGGTGGGATTGCGAAAGGTTATATTGCAGATAAATTAGAAGAACTCATGAAAGAACGCGGTGTAACATCAGCTATGATCGACCTTGGCGGCAATATTAAGGTTGTAGGAAGGAAAACAGACGGAAGCAGCTGGAACATTGGCATCCAAAAGCCTTTTGCAGACAGAAATGAAGTAATAGGCAGCGTGATGGTCACAGATAAAACAGTGGTTTCTTCAGGAATCTATGAAAGATATTTTGAATGTGATGGGAAAATATATCACCACATTATTGATATAACTACTGGTGCACCTTCCGAAAGTGATTTAGAATCCGTGACAATTATCGGTGAGTCCTCTGCAGCGGCAGATGCTTTAAGCACTTCCTGTATTCTTTTAGGGAGTCAAAAAGGTATGGCTTTGATCGAAAGTATAGAGGGAGTGGAAGCTGTGTTTGTAACCAGAGACGGAAATGTACTAGTAAGTTCCGGTGCAGAATTTCAAGAATTGCAGTAAAGTAACAGATTAAAATGGTATTTGCAGTAGAAAAAAGTATCTGGTTGTGATATAATTTCAGTTGTTTTGAAAAATTATAGGACGGAGTGAAAGAATGCTTTTTAATTCATTATCATTTGCAATATTTCTGCTGATTGTGTTTATTTTATATTGGGCGGTTCCTAATAAATTTCGTTGGATTGTACTGTTTATTTCAAGCTATTATTTTTATATGAGCTGGAATATAAAGTACGTGCTGTTGATTTTATTTACAACGTTGATATCTTATGCCTGTGCCATCGGTTTAGAACAGGCAGAAGAAAAAAAGAAAAAGAAGATACTGATTGTGTCCACTATGATAGCCAGTTTAGGCTGTCTGTTCTTTTTTAAGTATTTTAATTTTGTCACTGAAAGTATTGCGAGCTTACTTCAGCTATTTACTTTGCAGGTGCATCCAGTTACTTTGAATCTGCTTTTGCCGGTAGGGATTTCTTTTTATACGTTCCAGACACTGGGGTATGTGATCGATGTGTACCGGGGGGATGTAAGGGCAGAACGCCATTTTGGAAAATATGCTACGTTTATTGCATTTTTTCCGGCGCTTGTGGCGGGTCCCATTGAAAGAAGCAAGAACCTTCTTCCTCAGATTACTCATGAGAATAGATTTGATTATGAAAAGGCAGTTTCCGGATTGCGGCTTATGGCATGGGGGTTTTTTAAGAAAATTGTGATTGCAGATACGCTGGCAGTTTCTGTGGACACAGTATATGATTCTCCTCAGTCCTATCAGGGATTCCCGTTACTGGTGGCTTCTTTGTTGTTTGCGGTTCAGATTTACTGTGATTTTTCAGGATATTCCGATATTGCCATTGGCACAGCTAGATTGTTTGGAATTGATTTGATGAAAAACTTTAATAGTCCTTATTTTGCCACATCCATAAGAGAGTTTTGGGCAAGATGGCACATCTCATTGACTAGTTGGTTTCGGGATTATCTGTACATTCCATTGGGAGGAAACAGGGTAAGCAAGGCAAGAAATGCTTTCAATGTGATGGTGGTTTTTTTAGGAAGTGGCTTATGGCATGGTGCTAACTGGACTTATATTGTATGGGGAGGTATCCATGGAGTTGGACAAGTAATGCAGAATCTACTGTTTCCTAAAAAGAAGAAAAAAGCGAAAGAAGAAAAGAAAGGGCTTCGGTTTTGGATATCGGTTGTACTTGTCTTTTGTTTTGTTACCTTTGCATGGATTTTTTTCCGGGCTGAAAGTATCAGCGATGCCTTTTATGTGATTACACATATGTTTGTTGGGATAGAAAATCCGTCTCAGTATGTAAGTCAGATTGATGTGTATCTTGGCATAGATAAGCTGACACTTCTTGGTATGTTCATCAGTGTGGTACTTCTTGCCATATATGACTATTTGTCTTTAAAAATGGACGTACTTGCTTGTCTTGGCAGAAAGAAAGCTTGTGTCCGCTGGTGTGTTTATGTAGTGTTTATTATTTTTTTGATATTTAATATTCCGATAACTTCAGGACAGGAATTTATATATTTTCAATTTTAGTAAGGGAGGTTTACTGTGAAAAAATTTATAAAAAAAATAGCCTTATTTTTGCTGATTTTAATGGTAATTTTAGTACCGGTAACCTTGTTCTTTTTTCATTTCATATCGCCTCAGTATTCAGAAGGATATAATGCCTCTCTTTTAGATAAAGCAAAGCGTTTGGAAAGTATTGAGGGCTCTAAAATTGTGCTGATTGGAAATTCCAATGTTTCCTTTGGGTTTCAGTCGGAACTTATTGAAGAAGCATATGGTATGCCTGTGGTAAACATGGGGCTTCATGGGGGGTTGGACAATGCTTTTCATGAAAATATGGCAAAATTGAATGTGCAGGAAGGTGACATATATGTAATCTGTCATCATACTTTTGCAGATGATGGAAAGATAGATGATGTGGAACTGGCATGGATTACTTTGGAAAACCATACAGAACTTTGGAAGTTAGTGAACAGGCAGGATATCACTTCCATGTGTATGGGGCTTCCTTCTTATATGAAAAAGGCTTCTGTTATCTGGGGGCTTGGGTTGATCAGCAGAGAAGCTGCAAAGAATTACAATGCTGAAACAGATGCATGTTATTCTAGAGATGCATTTAATGAATATGGAGATGTGGCATATCCAAGGGAAAAAGGGACATTTGTTTTTTCTGAGCAGTCTCTGCCGGAAATTAACGATACCTGTATTAACCGTTTGAACCAGTTAAATGCTTATTTAAATGAGCGCGGTGCAGTTATGGTAGTAGCGGGATATCCTATCGGTAAGGGTGAATTTACTCCACCGGAAGAAGGTTTCGTATCATTTCAGGAAGAATTAGCTAAGCGTTTGGATTGTCCGGTTATATCAGATTATAGAGATTATTTTTTTGATTATAAGTATTTTTATAATTCATTTCTTCATCTGACCACGGAAGGAGCCAGACTAAGGACACAGCAGCTTATAAAAGATTTAGAAGGATATGGGTTAGAAAGACAGGATAAACAATAAAATAATATCCTTGACAAATATAAAAAGATTGCTTATACTTACGACATAGACAATTATTGGAAAGGAAGGAAGAAGAAAATGTTAATTATAAGTGTACGTCATCATCACTATTATTATTTTCCATAGGAAGCTTATGAATATTTGTTCATGGGCTTCCTATTAGTGGTGATGCCCATGAATGACGTACGAAACATTTTACTGAATCCAGTCAATAAAATCGAAGGTCATCTGGCGCATTGCCAGATGGCTTTTTTGCATTTATAACAAAAGGGATAAAGTATAAGTCCTATTGTTGCCAACAAGGGAAAATAAGAAAAGAGGAAGAAAAATGAAACGAGTATTAGTGATAGGTGGAAGTTATTTTATTGGAAAAGCAATCACACAAGAATTGCAAAGCAGTGGCTATGAAGTGACTTTATTGAATAGAGGAAGCAGAATGGTTGCAGGAACAAAACAGTTATCCTGCGATCGAAATGACCCGAAAAAAATGAAGTCAGCATTGAAAGAAAAGGTCTTTGACTATTTGGTAGATGTTTCGGGGTTAAATAAAGAGCAGGTACGGATACTATGTGACGCTCTGAATATGCAAGAATTAAAAAGCATGGTATTTATCAGTTCCAGTGCAGTATATGATGTGGAACATTTAAAGGCAAGGTTTCGTGAGCAGGATAGGGTTAAGGAAAACAAATTTTGGGGGCGGTACGGTACAGATAAAATAGAGGCAGAGCGTACTTATTGTCGGTGTATGGAAGATAACCAGATACCACTTGTAATTCTAAGGCCGTCGTATGTATACGGAGAGGAAAACTATGTACAGAGAGAGAGCTTCATTTTTGAACATATTTTGCAAAATAGACCGGTAATTCTTCCAGCGGACAACAAGAAATTACAATTTATTTATGCAAAAGATTTAGCGGTAATCGTTAGAAAAATGTTGGAAAAAGAAAGCAGGGGAAGTGAAATATATAATGTAGGGAATAATGAGTATGTAACAGCAAGAGAGTGGGTGCAGCTTTGTGCACAGGCAATGGAAAAAGCGGTAGAAATAGTAAACTTCGACTATAAAAAGTACGGCAGGAATGTCAAAGATTTTTTCCCGTTTCATAATTACGATAATGTGTTGAATGTGGATAAAATACAGCAGACAGATATTAATATAGAAGAAACAGATATGCTGGCAGGTTTACAAAATGCATACCAATGGTTTTTAGAAAATCGGCTGCAGATTCCATGGAAGGAGGAGGTAAAGAAGGCAGAAACAGAAATATTAAAAGAAATGCAGCTGTAAAAGCGGGGCTGTCGGGAAATAGACAGTTCTAAACAGGGGAAGGCATGACTCGTATGAGCCACGCCTTCCCCTGAAATTTATCCATAAAAAGAGAGAAAGATGGCTAAACGATAAC
>CASEML010000157.1 GCA_949289145.1 uncultured Eubacteriales bacterium
AGGCTGCTTCCTGAATGTCCTTGGAACATTCACCGGAAACCCTTGCAGATTCAAGGTTTCTTGCCGCTTTTCCTCAGCGGCGTATATTAATATATCATATCTTTTTCGACCTGTCAACAAGTTTTTTAAAGTTTTTTTTACCTCAAGCAGTCCTCGAATAAATAATGCATGCTCCATCATAATCTGATTCCAGAACAAATATTTCTCTTTTCTGTCTTCCATGCATATAGTGCCTTTGGTTTCCAGTTCCATTAAAAATTCTCTGTACAGCTTTGCTTCCCGAATAATGTGTTTCAAAAGCAAAGGGTAATTGGCTGTATACATATGACAGCACTCTACTTCTTTTAAGACCTTTTCTTTAAATCCGATAAAGCCATCCAAAAGTTCTACTGCCCGCTTATTAAGGCTCTGTACTCTCATTCTAAGTTCTTTTTCATGGCATTTTTCGCTCCAGCGTAATTTTTGTTCCAATAAAGTAATATTTCGATTGATAGAAATTCCTGTAAGGCTCTGGGTTTTTTCTTCTGCTTTTAAAGTATAAGGAGTAACAATTTCCTCTGATTCTATCACCTGTCTGCTGACAGCCCTATCACCTATTCTCACCACATCTAAAAGCAGTTTTTCAAATTCTCCTTTGTATGCATCTGCTGTTCGTATAAAGGAACTGTCTTTTCTTTGGAATGCAGCTTCCATAAATATTGCATGCTCCTTCATAATTCGCAGGAAAAATAGGTGCAGATCCACCGAAAAATTAACATATTGTTCCATACTATTCACTATCTCCTAATAGATTCTAACTTAATATATGCAATAAATTTTCTGTGGTGCTTTGCAGCATCGGTGCAGTTACATCTATATATTTTCCGGTTTTATAGTGCTGTTCCTTTCTTTGGAATAAAAAAGGACTGCATATCCGCTTTTTCTAAAGTCAACAATTTTACTTTTCTGTCAATCCCGCCTGCATAACCTGTCAAGCTGCCGTTTGTTCCAACAACTCGATGACAAGGTACGATAATTGAAATTTTGTTATGACCGACTGCTCCGCCCACTGCTTGTGCAGACATACGTTCAAGTCCTCTTTTTGCTGCAAGTTGTTTTGCTATTTCTCCGTAGGTGGCGGTTTCTCCGTATGAAATGGAACAGAGGATTTCCCATACCTCTTTTTGAAAATCTGTCCCTATAAAATGAAGTGGTACTGTAAAATCCGGCTCTTTGCCTGTAAAGTAAATATCAAGCCAGTTCTTCACCTTTTCAAACAGAGGTATCTCTATTTTTTCCTGTTCCTCATCTAAATGTAGGGCAAAATACTTCTGCCCCTCCAACCATAGCCCCGTCAAACCTATATCATCTGCCGCTAAAAGAATATTTCCTATAGGAGATTGATAATAACTAATATACTGCCTGTGTCTCTCTTTATACATAATTGATTTCCTCTTGTTTATTATTTATTTATAACTCCAAAATATCTTCCAACCTTCTGCTTATAAATCTCATATTCTTCTCCAAATACCTTAGCAAGAAAGGATTCTTCCACTAAAATCTGAAAATGTATTAATACAATTCCCACTATACTTATGAAAGCAAGAACCGGATTTAAAAATGCTGTTCCGATTCCAATATACACTAAATCAAACCCTAAAAATGCAGGATTTCTGCTGACTTTGTATATTCCCGAAGTAACAAGTCTGGTTTTATCACCCGTAGGAATTCCGGCGCGCCAACTGTCCTGCATTGTAATCATTGCGAAAATGAAAATACCAGTCCCGAAGGCAGCTATAAGAATACCTGCAATCTTAAAAAATCTATGTACGGGAAAACTAACTTCAAATACTATACTTACTATCTCAATAAGCACCGTTACCTTTGATAATGCTTTTTCGACTATCATTGTATGTGTGGATTTATCTCCCCTTCCTAATTGAGTAGTGTGAATTCCCTTTTTCTTCTGACCAAGCAATTTTATGATATATGCAGCATAATAAACTATAAGTATTCCTAATGCTGATATTTGGTATATGTTCATAATGATGCGCCCCTATATTTTGTTTCGTATGAACAATTGTTCATCTGTTTATATAATAAATTATTCGCTACATTATGTCAACATATATCATTATCCAAAATTCTATTATCTTGAAACCCTATAATGTCCAACTATATCGTTTCTTTTTTCAAGAATATCCTGCTCATAATAGGTCTGGATTGGACTATGATGATGGATTACATAAGGAACTCCATTCTCATTATGCCGCTCTGAAACAATACCAATATGATGTTGAAAAATCACAATATCGCCTCCTTGCCATTGTTCTACATCAGAGACCTCCGTTGTCAGTTCAATCGCCGTATTCTTATAATAAACCTCCAAATTTTTAACACGCCGAAAATCTATATTGGCATCTACCTTTTCAAGTGCATAAGCATCTGGGTGCTGTGCAATATCTTTTTGCACTTCCTCCATAAGATCATATCCTGCATTTTTCATGGCATAAGCAACTACATCTGTACACACTCCATAACCATCATCCGGATACCCCCCATCATAATACTTACTTTTGTATTTGGGATGACTATTCACATAATTTAAAGCACCTTGTAAAATATCGGTCTGATCATCAATTCCATCCTTATCTTTGTCCACTGAACTTCGTACAACAGCTATTGGAGTAGTATTTCGTGCCTCCGGTCTCTCGGAAGATGTATTTTGGTAATGCATTGTCCCATAACTCAAGCCACCAATAATACCACCTATTAAAATAACGCAAACTGCTATCCAGCATTTTTTCTTTTTCATATCAGCCTTCCATATCCATAATAATTTATATTTTTTAATAGTCATTTAGCAATACTGGTCGACCATTTTTTAACTTAAGTTTACTGTTATTATATATTAACCCTTTTAAAATGCGGATGCAAGATGTTATTTGTCACTAATTCAATGACATATGTCACTTTTCCTACAAGCCATTCAATAACCCATACTATAGAACACCAACACTAGAAAACATGCCTTGTAAACTTTCTGTGGTCATAAAAAAACGCCATAAGTATACTTATACTCTACCTATGCCGGTTCCCTCTTATCTTCCAACTATCTTTTTCATCGTCCGCAATTTCCACTGACGGAAATTACTTAAATCATATTTTCTGCCAACCAGACCCAAACCCATGCCAGCCAGTGCGATTCCTGTAATACCCCCCTGAATAAAACCCGGAAAAGCCTCTATTTCTTTTGAAAAAAGATAAATTCCATTTGCCAGCAAACCGATTAACATAAACTTTTTATTTTCATTCTTATTATTTCTCATATTCATTTCTCCCTTAAATCCTTTTTGAGACAATTTTATAAGCAACACCATAAGCCGCCACAAACAGGCAGATCAGAAAGCATAATACCTTCATTAAAACCGGATACCACAATCCTCCGATCAACATTACCAAATACATAGCTATGATCAATACCATCAGTGCAATCTTTGTTGCCTCTGTACTGATCTGCCGATTTCGTTCATCCGATAATTCCACTCTTGCCATTCTTAATCTTTCTTCCTCTTTCAACAATCTTCTGTTTTTGAGGAAAAGAACTATACTGGCTGCCGTTAGTCCGCTTCCAAAACCCATATATGTACCCAATATATACTCTGGAATATTTACTTTCCAAAGGCGTTGAGCCAGTATTGACACAACAAGGGTTACTACTCCTATCAAAAATAAAACAGCTAACTTATAATTACGTTTTTTGAGATATTTTTTATATTCTTCATTTGATGTAATATCAGTTCCACAAAAAATTCCTAACATAAATTTTCTTCCTCCTCAAAAATAAAAATGTCCTCAATTGATAACTGAAAATACTGTGCAATTTTATGAGCTAAAACAAGAGAAGCTTTATATTTTCCACTTTCCAATGAAATAATGGTCTGACGTGTCACATCCAAAGCATCTGCCAGCTCACTTTGAGTTATCTTACGCTGTTTGCGTAACTCCTGTATTCTTGTTTTCACACCCTCTCTCCTTTCTTATATTTTATGTCTAGTTCGCTCTACATCTAAAGTATAGTTTATTTTACATAATATATCAAGTGCATTTTACATTTTTACAAAAAAATAGCGAAGATTATCTTTGTATCTTCACTACTTTTCTAATAAACCCTATCTACTATAAATTAACAGGCGGCATACAGCTATGAGCTTTGCAAATATAAAGGGTTGTTTTGTCATTTATCCTTTTATATTCTGCCGTTTCCTCCTCAAACACCAGAATATCTGCTCCCTGTTTCATTCTTTCTTTTAACTTTTCTAAATCCGCCTGATTTTTCAATACACATACAATATGCTCCGGTGGATTTTGATAGGCAGACAATGCTGTCAGAAAAAAACTTTGTCCTGCCGCCTTTCCATTTCCAGCGAAAGAAGCTGAACTTTGTTCAGACTCTGCCCCGCAAGAAGCCAGAAATCTTAGCTGTTTTTCCGCCTGTTCCTGCCATTCATCTTCTAAAAGCAGATTCCGCAATTTTACCAAATTAAATGCCATCACCGAATTACCGCTTGGAATAGCACCGTCGTAAGTTTCTTTTGGTATTAAAATTAATTGTTCGTTTTCCCTGCCATAAAGGTAAAAGCCACCCTGCTCTTTATCACCAAAATCAGTCATTGCTTTTTTACAATACCTGATTGCTTTATCTAAATACTTTCTATCCAATGTGGCTTCATATAAATTTATCAAAGCAAATACATAAAAAGCATAATCATCTAAAAATCCTGTTCCCTGACATCTGCCTTCCCGAAAACTGACAAATAGTGCATCTTCTTGTTGTTGATGGTTTTCTATAAAATCACAGGCTGCTTTTGCCTGCTGCAAATAGACTTCTTTATCAAATATCCGGTACATCATTGCCAAAGCTCCGATCATCAGACCATTCCATGAAGTTAAAATTTTATCATCTAAATGAAGTTTATTCCGTTCCTTTCGATAAGAATATACCTTAGTAATATATTCCTTAAATTCTTCTTCGCAAAAATCATCAGCGGCCTTTAAACGGTTGGGAATATTTTTACCTTCAAAGTTTCCCTGTTTTGTTATGTTATAATGAGCATTAAATTGCTTTCCCTTTTCCACGCCCAACAATTCAATGATTTCATTATAGTCAAATACATAGTATTTACCTTCCACTCCTTCGCTGTCAGCGTCCTGTGCAGAGTAAAATCCCCCTTCAGGACTGGTCATTTCGCGCAGAATATAGTCCGCAGTTTTTTCTGCAATGCTTCGGTAAATCATTTTTCCGGTAATAGAAAAGGCCTTGGTATAACTAAGCAGAAGCAATGCATTATCGTACAACATTTTTTCAAAATGGGGAACCAGAAAATAATTGTCTGTGGAATATCTGGAAAATCCATAACCGATATGGTCAAAAATTCCTCCCTTGTACATTTGGAGTAAAGTTTTTTCCGCCATTTCAAGAGCACGTTTCTCCCCTGTCACCTTATAATACTCCATTAAAAACATAAGATTGTGAGGAGTAGGAAATTTAGGAGCCCTTCCAAAACCACCATTTACTCTGTCAAAATGATTCCAAAACCACAAAAATGCCTGTTCTGACAATTTTTCATATATTCCTTTGCTTTTCTGATCTTCTGTAAATTGCAGAGTTTCTCCTTCTGTATAACTTTTTAGCTGTCTTGTAATTTCTTCGCCGGTTTTTACAAGACTGTCCTTATTTTGTTCCCATTTTTCATGGATAAGTTTCAATAATTCTAAAAATCCAATACTTCCGTAAGAAGCATTTTTCGGAAAATAGGTTCCTGCGTAAAAAGGCTTTTGCTCCGGTGTCATAAAGATGCTTGTGGGCCAGCCGCCACTTCCGGTAAGCATCATACAGACAGACATATAAATACTGTCAATATCCGGCCGTTCTTCTTTGTCTACTTTAATGGAAATAAAGTTCCGATTTAACTCCTCCGCCACTTCCTCATCTTCAAAACTTTCATGGGCCATAACATGACACCAGTGACAGGTGCTGTAGCCAATACTTAAAAATATAGGTTTATTCTCTTTCTTTGCCTGTTGAAACGCCTCCTTACACCAGGGATACCAATGTACAGGATTATCTGCATGCTGTAATAAATAAGGGCTTGTCTGGTCTTTTAAATTATTTTTCAGTTTTATCACCTCTGTTTTAATATTGGCTTTTTTCGCAAAACTATTCCAAGAACAGCCCATAACGAATCAGATTAAACTATCACAAAAATCTTTCGACAAAATTCTACTTTTTATTTTTCTAATAAATACCCTATTTTTCTTATTTTTTAGCTTTTTATCCCATTTTTTCAGTTATATTTTGCTATTGCAAAACTTTCATTCTACATTTTTCGCTATTGACTTTGCTTTTTATACATAGTACTATCCAACTAGTAAGTACTTACTATAGTTAAACATAATAAGAAAAAAATAGGAGTGTATATTATGAAGATACGAAAAACTTTAAAAAAATTGTCAGCTATTGTTATGAGCTTTGCCATGTTATTTGGAATTCTTCCGATGTTAGGCTGCGGAATTACAGCCAAGGCAGCTTCTAATCCGGTGAAAATGTATTTCATGGATTTTACTTTCAGTAAATATGGTATTACAGACCGCAATATTTATATTCAAGTAGATGCCGGCAGTGCTGCTAACAAGGCTGTTTATGTTCATTATGAAAATATTCATGAAGGAGTGTGGCAGGATGCACAGGCAAGTTTTGTTACCAAATTAGATGCCAACACAGAAATTTGGAAAGCAAATGTTCACGGTACTGGATTAGGTGAAGAATATGCGATTAAGTATATTGGAGATGGCCAGACTTATTGGGACAACAACAATGGAAACAATTACACAAACAGCGACCTTTTAGGCGAAGCCAACGTATCTGCACAGCGCCTTCGTTTTGGAAACAACGGCTATTATTTACAGGTTGCAGTAAAGAATCTGGCTTATAACAAAATTGTTAAAGTGAGATATACCGAAGATAACTGGGCAACTTATAAGGACGTGGATTTACAATATAAATCTGCTATTACCGGAACAAACAGTGAGTTATGGGATGTCACATTGAATTTGGACAATGCTTCAAGAGATAATTTTGAATTCTGTGTGTACTATCAGGTAAACGGTCAGACTTACTGGGATAATAATTTCGGTTCTAATTATGATATTAGTTATTATAGAGCATATTAATTCAATGGAAACAATAATATAGGTAATTTTTATCTGGTAAAGTCACTGAAAACAATAGATAAAAGCATTTTAAAATAAAAGCAGTGGAGTGTTGCAATAACATTTTTTATTGTTATTGCACACTCCATTTTATTTTTCAGCAGTGAGAATCATTT
Organism: uncultured Eubacteriales bacterium; assembly: GCA_949289145.1. Lineage (GTDB taxonomy): Bacteria > Bacillota > Clostridia > Lachnospirales > Lachnospiraceae > RUG11237. The sequence continues at coordinate 7,368 of CASEML010000157.1, forward strand.
CTATATTTTTATCTTCTTCCCTTTACCGCCTTGCTGTACAATAACCTTGTTATTCGCAATATACACTTATATATTGCTCCATGTAACCTCCCCTTCCTTGATGATAAGTATTTCTTTTCCCTCAATATAATGCTACATTTTAATTAAATATTGTGGACACTTTATAACGATAGCATCTCAACTTTAGCACAGTAGATTATAGCGGCATGTGTTATGGAAAATCCCTCCTATCGGAACATATATTAAAGGTAACTGTAAAAGATACCGCGGGCAATATAGTCTCAAAATCCAAAACACATAAAATAATAAAGAAATAAGTTTTACCTTTTCATAACATAATGAGTCATAGAACTGATATACAGTCAGAGGACTCATCTTGTTTCTTCCATTACCTAAGTATCTAACAGCACAAAAAATATGTTAACACCGCTATATCCTCTATTTAAAAATATAGGAATTCCCTCTTGCATCGAACATTTTTTCTGTATTATAATAGACGCATGTCCGTGCACATGTATATTATAAATGAAAGGTCGTACATATATGAACAAAAAAGATATTCTGGAACTAAAAAGACGTTTTAAAAAAGATACCTGCACTTTTACAAGGCTTTGCGGCTGCTACGTGGACGCAGACCGCAATAAGATTACTACCTTTGGTGAAACCTTTTTAAATTTAGAAGAAGAAGAATTTTATAAATATATAGAGATTGCCAAGAAAGTACTGTCAGGTACCGTGGGAAATAATATATTAAATCTGGAATTTCCCTTGGAAGAAGAAGGAAGCGGCGGTAAACAACAGTTTCTTATGGGCTTAAGAGCCTCTGCCTTGAAAAACGAAGATTTAATGGAGGCTTTCTTTGACTTAGTCATTGACAACTACAGTTATGCCGGAAATTATCTAATCTTAATATATCATGATGCCTATGATGTAATGACAAAAACCTCAGATAACAATAAGTTAGATGAATCTGAGGAAGTTTATGAATACCTGCTTTGCGCCATTTGCCCTGTTGCTCTTTCCAAACCGGGACTGGGTTATCGTGAAGATGAAAACCGTATTGGACCACGTATCAGAGACTGGGTAGTAGGTGTACCGGACACCGGTTTTGTATTCCCTGCCTTCTCTGACCGCAGTACAGATATTCACTCCTGTATGTTCTACACAAAAGATGCCAAAGCACCACATAATGAATTCGTGGAATCCGTTTTAGGCTGTAACTCTAAATTTACAGCCACAGAACAAAAATTAACCTTCCAAAATATTGTAAGGGATGTCATCGGCGAAGATGATGCAGAATCAGAAGCTCTCTTTTTAGATATTCACGACAACTTAAACAACCTGATTCCATTCACTGACGATGAAACCGCAGAACCAGAACCCATTCCGGTCACTCCGAGCACCATTTCCTCTGTGCTGTGCGAAAGCGGCGTACCTGATGACAAAGCACAAATCATAGAAAAAACCTATGAAAACATCTTTGGTGAAGAAGTACCTTTAGCAGAACATTTAGTGGACCCTAAGCTGTTAGAAGTCAATGCCAAACGCAAAGAAAAATTAGAACTTATTCATCAAGTAGAAAATCTAAAACAGCAGTTAGAAGAAACCCGCTCTGTACCCGTAGAAGAGGGTGAGGATGGTACACCTGCTGTGAAGACTTATGATATTATTTTGCGTGTAAAACCGGAAAAGGTGGGACAGATTCACTCTGAAATCATCAACGGTCAGAAATGCCTTGTAATCCCCATGGAAGAAAATGAACATGCGGCGGTAAATGGTGTCAATACCACAGTGTAATTTCATCAAAACTATGGTAACAGATGTAACGGTTCAGCCTTGATGGGCGTCCTGACAACCATCAAGGCTGAACTGTTACTAACAGATCAGCAATGCATGTGATACAGCTTCTCATAAATTCCGCCCTGTTTTAATAATTCCTCATGGGTTCCGGACTCTGCAATCCCCTCTTCTGTCAGAACCAGTATTTTTTCTGCATTCTGTATAGTGGTCAGACGGTGGGCAATTACAAAGGTGGTTCTGTTCTTTGCCAGTTTTTCCAAGGACTCCTGCACAATCCGTTCACTTTCGTTGTCCAGTGCCGAAGTTGCTTCATCAAAAATCAATATCGGCGGATTTTTTAAGAATACTCTGGCTATGGAAAGGCGCTGTTTCTGACCTCCCGACAGCTTAATACCTCTCTGTCCAATGTCTGTGTCATAACCGTTGGAAAATGACATAATAAATTCATGGGCATTGGCATTTTTTGCCGCCTGAATCACTTCTTCTTTTGTGGCACCAGGCCTTCCGTAGGCAATGTTTTCATAAATAGAACCTGCAAACAAATATACATCCTGCTGTACCATTCCAATCTGATTGCGCAGACTTTTTAACGTAACATGCCGTATATCATGTCCGTCAATTTTTATTTTTCCTCCTGTTACATCATAGAAACGGGGAATCAACGAGCAAAGTGTGGTTTTTCCTGCACCGGAGGAACCTACCAAAGCCATATAAGCCCCCTCCGGCACCTCTAGATTAATATGATTCAACACATTTTCTGTTCCGTCTTTGTATTGGAAAGATACATCCTCAAATGTAATACGTCCTTTTACATCGGTAAGTTCTACCGCATCTTCTTCCTCTTTTACGTCCGGCATAATATCCATAATTTCACGAAAACGCTCAAACCCGGTATATCCATTCTGAAACTGTTCTGTGAAATCCACTAAGGTCTTAATAGGCTCTGTAAATACTCCGATGTATAAAAGAAACGTGATCAAATCACTGACATCTACCATCTGCCTTGCGATCAACACACCGCCCACAAGTATTACGTTTACCTGAATCAGAGTGGTAAATACGCCCACTCCCGCTTGAAAGCTGCCCATGTAGCGATAACTGTTCTTTTTTGCAGCCAAGAATCCCTGATTGCCTACTGCAAACTTTTGATTTTCAATGTCTTCATTGGCAAAGGATTTTACCACACGGATTCCTGCAAGATTATCTTCAATCTGTCCATTGATATCTGCAATTTTTTCCCGATTTCTTCGAAAGGCACGGCGCATTTTCTTGTTTAAGATAAAAGCAAAAGCAAACATGAAAGGCAATACGATAAAAGCCGCCAATGCCAGCCACGGATTGATATTTACAAGAATAATAAAAGCTCCCGTAATTTTTAACAGAGAAAGTATTAAATTTTCCGGTCCATGATGCAGTAATTCCGTAATATCAAATAAATCCGAGGTAATCCGGCTCATTAACTGTCCCACCTTGGCATCATCGTAAAAGGAAAAGGACAATTTCTGCATATGACCAAATATTTCTGCACGCATATCATATTCCATTTTAGCTCCCATTACATGACCGTAATTTCCAATATAATAACGACTGTAACAGTCCACCACCAAAAGTACAAAAAGTAAAATTCCTATATACAAAATCCTCTGTAATATTTCTTCTGGCTCCATGTAAATCAGCGTGGAAGTTACATATCTTACCACCAGCGGAATGGTCAGTGCCACCGCTGCCGATAGTGCTGCAAAAAACATATCTGCCCAGAAGACAGAGAGGTATGGCTTATAATAGCCCATCATTTTTTTTAAATTCTTTCCCATTTTGAACTCCTAACATTTTCTTAATTTTCTCATCGCCACCTCATATTACATAAGCCCTTTACAAAAAAGCTTCCGTCACACCCTCATATCCATATAATTTTACCACTGTCTTTAAACCGTCTTCCACTTCTTCCCGTGAGAAATTGCTGGCAGATAAAAACTCATCACTCTTTTCATTGAGATACTGGTAAAATAATAAGGCAACTAAAAAATCCTGCTTATTTTCCACATTTAATCCCTCCAGCAGTTGATTCTCTGCTTTTTCCACCTGTGAATCATCTGCTAATTTTTTTAGAGATAAAAGTTTTTCCGCCGCCTCTTTGTCTAATTGTAAGTCTTCTGTTTTCTCCAAATCTATATTACACAAAAGTTTTATCAGTGTGCGTATCATTTCCCGAATCATACGCATAATATAATCATTTTGGAACATTTTATCCTTTCTCTCCTTCCCATTTTGATTCACTCTACAGCTAAATATTGTATATTTTCATTATATTAAGTGAATTTTAATCACTAAAAAAGAACCGCCGCATTTTTAACCATTCAGTCATGTGCGACAGTTCCTCTTTCCAACTGTTTTAAAACACACAATAACTTTTGCATGTTTCTTACATATTGTGCCCTTTTCTCTTTTCTTCCAAGACTACTGATTAATGGTGGAATAATCTGATGCCGGTAAATGCCATCACCATGCCATACTTATCTGCACATTCAATGACAAGGTCATCTCTTACAGAACCACCAGGCTGTGCAATGTATTTTACACCACTCTTGTATGCTCTCTCAATGTTGTCTGAGAATGGGAAGAATGCATCCGAACCAAGTGTTACGTTTGTATTACCATCAAGCCATGCTCTCTTTTCTTCACGAGTAAATACCGGAGGTTTTACCTTAAAGCGTTTCTGCCATTCACCTTCCCGAAGTACATCTTCGTATTCCTCCCCAATATAAACATCAATGGTATTATCCCTGTCTGCACGTCCCAGAGAATCCACAAACTGAAGATTTAGTACCTGCGGTGCCTGACGAAGATACCAGTTGTCAGCCTTCTGTCCGGCTAATCTGGTACAATGTACTCTGGACTGCTGGCCTGCTCCGATACCGATTGCCTGCCCGCCCTTTACATAACACACCGAGTTAGACTGTGTGTATTTTAATGTGATTAAGGAAATTTTCATATCAATTAAGGCAGATTCTGGAATTTCCTTATTCTTTGTTACAATATTAGATAACAAATCACCGTTGATATCTAATTCGTTTCTTCCCTGTTCAAAAGTAATACCATAGACCTGCTTTCTTTCTAATTCTGCCGGCACATAAGAAGGATCGATCTGGATAATGTTATAATTTCCCTTCTTCTTCTGCATTAATAAATCAAAGGCTTCCTCCGTATATCCGGGAGCAATGACACCGTCAGACACTTCTCTCTTAATCAGTCTTGCTGTGTCAGCATCACACACATCAGATAATGCGATAAAATCACCGAAAGAAGACATTCTGTCTGCCCCTCTGGCTCTTGCATAAGCACAGGCTAAAGGTGATAATTCTCCTAAATCATCTACCCAGTAAATTTTTGCCAAAGTATCATCTAGAGGAAGACCTACTGCGGCACCTGCCGGAGATACATGCTTGAAAGAAGTTGCAGCAGGAAGTCCTGTTGCTTCCTTTAATTCTTTTACTAACTGCCAGCCATTGAAAGCATCTAAGAAATTAATATATCCTGGCTTACCGTTTAATACCTTTACTGGTAAGTCACTTCCATCTTCCATATAGATTCTGGATGGTTTCTGATTTGGATTACAACCGTACTTTAACTGAATTTCGTTCATATTCGTACTCCTTTTATTTATTCTTGTTAATGATTCTTGTTTCATAATTGCCTGTTGCAATGTCAATATATCTTACAAATAAAGATACTTTATTATCTTCATTTAAGCTTGTCCATACTAAGTCAGTAAATTCATCAATATTATCTGAAATTTCTACCAATTTTGGTTCTCCTTCAAAACTTGGAAGTGGATTTCCGTCATGCATATAAGTATGAATGAAATGTCCTTCTCCTGCTACCGGCTTATCATAGGTAAATGTATAACGATTACAACATTCAGGATTGCCATTGCTACTCTTTAAAATAGACATGGCATAATCATAATGTCCGCCTTCTACATGCATTACGCCAGAAATTCTCGGTGTGTAGTTTGGAGCATCCGGTTCAAATTCACGGCATCTTAAAGACTGTTCAAAAGTAAGTTCCTTATCCATTCCTTCATAAATTGTGTCCGTCTGGTCGCCGTTTGTCACGATAGTTCTGTTTCCTAAAACTCTTACTGGTGCATAAATGATAAGACTTGGATCTTCTAGTTTAGACGGATCAAAAGCTTCTGTACGGATTCCCTGTCCTTCTTCCACAAATACGCGATTTCTGCTGTTTGAACTTCTTCCCATAATAAAATATGCTGTCACTGCCTTTTTGCCGTCTTTTGACTTGCCAATTACAATACCACGTCCCGGGTATGCATTGTTTTTCAGTTCCTGTTCCAATGATAACATTTCCATTTTGTACCTCCAGATTTTTATTGTTTGTAATGCTTTTTGACACAGAAAAAACCGCCTGAGCGCACTCATCTGTGTCTGCCCAGGCGGTCGGCTTAATCTCGTGCATACACTCCCTGTAGGTCATCCTACCCAGGTCACCCTGTTTCCGCCAGTCGTGTACTCTACTTACTATATTAATTGACGTGAATGGAAATTGCAAGAGGTATTTTGCGGCTGGAGCATTAGTTTATCTTTGTAATATTTCCATTGCTATAACTATAAGTTCCTGTCTTAAAATTATAATTTGCCCCATTGCGACTGTCCCAATTTCCATTTCCATCGTTAAAGCATACAATTAAGTCTGTACTATTTCCTAAATTAATTGTAATTTTGTGAGTATATCCGGGCATTTCTGCAGTTGCTTCCATTAATACCCCCGGTACATCAGTTCAATTTCCATCGCCTATTTTATAGTGAATATATGGCGTATTGTATCCTTTATAATAAATTGTTGTAGCGTTCTGTGCAATAGGTGTTACAGTCGGTGTACCGGTTGGGGTAACCTCTGAAATGGCTGTAATCACTCCGTTGCTGTATGTATATGTCCCTGCATTGAACGTGTAGTTTGCTCCATTACGGCTGTCCCAATTTCCATTTCCATCATTGAAACATACGGTCAAGTTGTCAGCAGTTCCCAAATCAATTGTTATTTTATGCGTATACCCGGCAACTTCATTAGCTGTCTCCATCTGCACACCCGGTACATTTGTCCAATTTCCATTGCCTATTTTATAATGAATATATGGGGTACTATAACCCTTGTAATAGATAGTGGTAGTATTTTCTGAAACAGGTGTTACGGTGGGCGCTTGGGTCGGTGTTACAGTTAGAGTTCCAGACTCACTGATTATCCATTTTTGTGCAGTTGTTGGAACATCAGCATTTTTTATAACCGCCTGTGCACCTGGTTTATTTATGGTAATAGCACGACCACTGCTATAAGCAGTTCTAATACAATAAGTCCCATCCGCGTTTTGGGTCAATTTCCAGCTCTGAGCGTTCACATAACCGGTGGGATAACATAGTCCTACGTTATTTCCTTCTATATCCCATGCATTAGCAAGATCTATTCTCTTTGATAATATATTGACTGGAATTAATATATAACTATCTTTGTTACTATACCGAACAAGCCACTTACAAGCCTCAGACGTCATTGTTAATGATGGTTCTGACAACTGACCTGTCAAATAATATTCTCCTGTTGCACTTTTAAAAGTAAACTCTCCAATATTAAGCACATCACGCTTGATCAGTTTCCACATTTTAGGATACATTCCTACATATTGCACGGAACCATTACCTGTATACGGCAGCTTGCCCCCTAAAACCAGCTCATAAAACTCACAGTAATCGTAATTATTTTTCCCGGCAATATATTCTTGATATCCCGGAAATTCCTCTCCCCCTCTATAAGCATGTGTGGATGGGTACTCAATATCTAAAACTTCTCCTATATACTCAAGCTGATGCATCCATTCATGTATTGCAACAGCGGTTGCATACAGAGACGGAACTTTAGGATCTTGTAAAGGGTATGTACCTGCAACCGGTTCCCAAAGATTAAATGTAGAATATCCCATTACATTTTCAATTCCAGCAGTTTTAAGTCCAAGTACAACATCACTTGTTCCATACCCAGGCTTTCCTTCATTGCGAAGTCTATTTTCCTCACCTTTTGTTTGGACCGTAGTTAATACCGTATCGTACTTTCCACTTGCATTATACTGATCTATCTCTGATTGAACTGTCTCCTGTGCAAGATACAGCCAACCGGCATTAGCATCATTTGTAAGTGTTTTTGCTGTATCCACAAAGTAAAGGTCAACTTCTATATCAATATTATGATTTGAATACTCCTCTACTACTTTTTCAAAATTAAGTACAACAGAACGAAGATACTCCTTGTCAAATTCTGTCATGCGAAAATCCAGTTGTTCATATGTAACACGGGTAAATCCAAGCCATAGTATTTTGTATTTTACCGGCTCAGACAAAGGTGTATAATCCTTCGCCTCAACTTGAGCTTTTGCCTCAGATATCAGTCGGTTGATTTCTGTTACTTTAGCCGTCATATCTAAAGCTGAATTTGTGGCTGCTACTGATGTTTCCGCCACATCTGCTATTTGTGCTGCCACAGCACTATTGCTTATTGAAACTAATGATACCATGATACTCAAAACAAGTAATAATAGCAACGGCGTAAATTTTCTTTTCATTTTTATTCCTCCCATTGGTACTAATAATAAACGTCCGTTCCATACATTGAAACTTTTTCATTGTATCACCTTTTTTTGTCAGACAATAAAAATCAGGTATTTATTTCCATTTTCGCCAAAATGAAAACAGCAAGAATAAGGCAAAAAGGGATATTTATATATCATTTTGAAACTTAACTGATTTATGATACAATGAATTCAAATATCATTGAGGAGGTGGCTTATGGAAGCAGTTATTTTTACTTTTACAGGAAATGGTGCCCGTTTGGGAGAAAAAGTAGCAGATTTTTTTTGTACACAAGAAAACATGGAGGAAAATTCTGTTTTGGTCTATGCCATGGATAAGTTTTGTCCCATTAGCGCAGAACAATCCCTTTTGTCCCCTTATAAAAAGCCTACAGCTGAGTATGTGAAAGAATCTTTTTCTAAGGATGCGCTGATTTTCATTGGTGCCGCCGGAATTGCTGTCCGCATGATTGCACCTTTGATAAAACATAAAACAACGGATCCCTGCGTACTTGTATTAGATGAATTGGGGAAATTTGTAATCCCTATTTTATCGGGACATATGGGCGGCGGCAATGACCTTGCTTTGAGCATTTCTTCCTTTTTAGGAAGTACTCCGGTAATCACCACTGCCACCGATGTGAACTGTCTCTTTGCTGTGGACAGCTTTGCGGTAAAAAATAACTTTGTAATAGACAACTTAACGCTTGCCAAGGAAATCTCTGCTGCATTGTTGGAGAAAAAAACAGTGGGAATTTTTTCTCAATTTGCTGTACCAAACAAGGAAAAAGAACATATCCCTTCCTGTCTGACTTGGATTTCTGACGAATCAGCTTACTCTCCTGCCTATCTGATACAGATATCTGTAAATTGCATACCAGCCACCAAAAGGGTAGAGCCTGACCATATATTACATTTAATTCCCAAAGCCATTGTACTGGGGATTGGATGCCGCCGAGGAATCCGTTGTGAACAAATTGAACAGTTAGTGTTTCCTACCTTAGAGAAATATAACATAGATCCACGGGCCGTATTTGGAGCAGCCACCATTGATTTAAAAGCAGACGAACCGGGGCTGATAGAGTTCTGCCGCAAATATCACTGGGATTTGATCACATATTCTGCCGAACAATTATCCCGCATACAGGGAAGTTTCACTGGCTCTGATTTTGTAAAAAGTATTACCGGCGTGGACAATGTATGTGAGCGGGCTGCTTTGGCTAGTGCCGGCACCACTAATTTATGGGTTCCAAAACATTCCTTACATGGCGTGACTATGGCGGTGGCTGTGCGGCAGCCTGAAATGAAATTTTAAATTTATCATTGCTCTTAATATAAGCAGAAAGGATCTGACATGGAATCTATTTTAATCTTTGCAGGCACCACAGAGGGGCGGGAATTAATTGAGTTCGCACTTTCCAACACAGAATACCGGGTGTATGCCTGTGTGGCAACAGAATATGGTAAGTCACTGCTAACCAGCAGCGAGCAGTTGACAGTATCTTCTAAACCCCTGAATGTCCCAGAAATGTGTCAGTTAATGAAAAAATTCAATTTCTCACTGGTGTTAGATGCAACCCATCCCTACGCCACAGAAGTTTCTAAAAATATTAAAAAGGCCGCAGAAACCTGCAGACTTCCTTATTACCGAGTATTACGTCCTGAAAACGAATCTGGTTCTGACATAGCATTTTCTGAATCTGACCATATAGTAAACGTAAATTCCATGGAAGATGCCGCAGCCTTTTTCCGAAATACCAGCGGCAATATTCTGGCAACTACCGGAAGCAAAGAACTGTCCGTACTCTGCAGACTTCCTGATTACAAAATACGGGTTTATCCTAGAATTCTGCCCAACCCTGATATGCTTCAGATGATTATAAGCCAAGGCTTTGCACCTCAAAATATTATCTGTATGCAAGGTCCCTTTTCTGCCGATTTAAATGCGGCGATGCTGCAGCAAATCAATGCCGCCTTCTTATTAACTAAATCTTCCGGCACAAAAGGCGGCTTCCCGGAAAAGCTTGCCGCTGCCGCCAGACTTTCCGTCACTGCAGTGGTGATTGGACGTCCCCCTCAGACAGAAGGAATTTCCTTAGAACAGGCATACCAATTATTGCTGGCAAAGTATTTTTCGCTGTGACCGGCAGCCTGCCCTTATACTCTCATTCCAAATTACCAAGTCCCTTTAAAAGTTTTCGACACTGCCCAGTCAGCTTTTTGGCAAGGGAATGATTTTTTCCGCTGGCGCAGACACCTATGACTGCGCCACTTTCTTCCTCTGCGGCAATTCCCGGAAACAGAAAATTACATTCCTCTTTACAGTCTGCCACAGACACAAATGCGCCGGAAGTTTTTGCCTCTTCCCCTGCCTGATGATTCACTGTCCGATCATTGGTACATGCCACGAGCAGAAACACATCTTTTCCGTCTCCCTGCCGATAGCATCTGCTGTAATAGGTAATTTTATTTTCTTTTACAATATATTCCATTTCCGGACAAATGGTTGGCGAGATTACCGTAATATCATTACAGAAATCCAAAAGTGTCCGTACTCTGCGGACAGCAATAGTTCCACCGCCAATCACAACACATTTCTTATGTTCCAACGATACAAATATAGGAAAAAACATCTTTTTACCTCACTGTTTTGAGTAATCTTCATATTGTTCAATGGCTATTTCTCCAAATATCCCCATCCGGTTATAAACCTGAGCTGCCATGCGAATCATTGGAATAACCGTCAATGCACCGGTGCCTTCTCCAAGGCACATATCTGCTGTAACCACCGGCTCCAGTTCTAAAGCCTCCAACACCAGTGCCGCTCCCGGTTCTTTGGAAACATGGGTAGCAAACATACAGGTTCTTGCCTCTGGGCAGATTTCTGCCGCACACAGTGCAGAAACTGCCGAAATAAATCCATCAATCAGCACCGGAATCTTATAAATATATCCTCCCAAAAACAGCCCTGTGATTCCTGCCATATCATAACCGCCCAGATTTGCCAGCACTTCTATGCCACTTCCTGTAAGCTGCTGCTTTTTGTAACGTCCTAGGGCAGTTTCCACTACTTTTCTTTTCCGCTCTATGCCCTCTTTGGAAAGTCCTGCTCCCTTTCCTGTCATCTTCTTTGGAGGCTGTTTTAAAAGAAAGGAAGCAAGAGCACTGCTGGGGGTGGTATTGCCAATACCCATTTCCCCGGTAGCAATCATATGGTATCCCATATCCTTTATCTCACCTGCCAATGAAATTCCTGTAAGCAGTGCCTGTCTGCACTGTTTCTCACTCATGGCAGCTTCTTTTGCAATATTGCCGCTGCCTCTGGCTATTTTCCGATTCAATACCACCCCTTTTTTTATTTGATTTTCCGGGTAAGGCACACAGTTAATTCCCATATCTACCGGAAACAAATCCACTGCAACTTCCTGTGCCATAATAGCCGCGCTGGCTTTGCCAGCCACAAAGTTATCCGTAACCACTTTGGTAATTTCGTAACCGGTCTGGGTAACACCTTCTGCCACTACCCCATGATCTGCGCACATGATTACCAATGCCGCCTTCTTTGCCATTACCTGGCTGCTGTTCCCCTGAATGGCTGCCATACGGCTTATGATGGCTTCTAACTTTCCAAGACTGTACAAAGGCTTGGCAATTCTGTTCCAATGTTCTTTTGCTTCCTGCAGGACTTTCTGGGATATGGGATCTGCTTTAGCCAACATTTCTTCTATTGCTTTTTCTTCCATATACTATGCCCTTCCTATACATCTTCTCCGTCACATCTATTTATGATGTTATAAATCTTTTATTTTCTAAATATTTATGCACCAATTCCAACACTCTGTCCAGTTCCTCTTTTTTGTGTGCTGCTGACAAAAACATAGCTTCAAATTGTGCCGGTGCCAAATTTACGCCATGTCCTAACATATATTTAAAATAATCTGCATATTTATCCGTATCGGAGGTTTTGGCAGACTCATAGTCGGTTACTGGGTTCCGGGTAAAGAACAGACATCCCAGGGAACCAATGTGATTTACCTGGCAGGGCGCTCCCGCCTGTTGTACCATTTTCTTTAAACTGCCATAGAAATCATCACCCATCTGGTTTAATTTTACATAAATATCCGGATGTTCTTTTAATATAGTAAGCTGTGTAATACCCGCCGCCATTGCCACCGGATTACCGCTTAAAGTACCTGCCTGATACACCGGCCCTGCAGGTGCCACCATTTCCATAATATCACGTCTGCCCCCATAGGCTCCTACTGGCATTCCGGCACCGATAATCTTTCCAAAGGTGAGTAAATCCGGAGTAATATGAAAGTATTCGCTGGCTCCGCCGGCTGCCAAACGAAATCCAGTTATTACTTCGTCAAAAATCAGCAGGCTTCCATATTGGGTACAAAGTTCCCGCAGTCCTTCTAGGAATCCTTTCTTTGGCAGAACCACTCCCATGTTGGCACCTACCGGCTCTACAATCACTGCCGCAATTTCTTCTCCCATAGAGGCAAATAACTCTTTTACACCTGAAAGGTCATTGTAAACGGCACTGACCGTATCTTTTGTACAGCCTTCTGTGACTCCTGCACTGTCGGGAACACCACTTGACATCACTCCGGAGCCAGCAGAGATCAGCATAGAATCCGAATGTCCGTGGTAACAGCCAGCAAACTTCACTATTTTTTTCCGCTTTGTATAACCTCGTGCTACACGAATGGCACTCATCACCGCTTCTGTGCCGGAATTTACCATACGAACCATTTCCACTGCCGGAACCATCTGAGTAATCAGCTTTGCCATTACTACTTCTCTCTCTGTAGCAGCCCCAAAGCTCAATCCGTTTTGGCAGGCTTTTACAACACTGTCTAACACATCTTTCTGATTATGTCCCAATATCATAGGTCCCCAGGAACAAATAAAGTCCAGATATTTCCCTCCTTCCACGTCATACAGATAGGCTCCCTCCGCCCGTTCTATAAATTTTGGTGTTATGCCAATATTGCCGAAGGCACGCACCGGACTGTTTACGCCCCCCGGCATATATTTAACTGCTTCCTGAAACAATGCTTGTGATTTTTCCATTATCCAATCCTTCCTTCATCCATAAAGCCTGCCAGTTCTTCCGCAAAATAAGTAAGATAAATATCTGCTCCTGCCCTGTAAGTGCTCACCGCCATCTCACAGATAATCTTTTCTTCATCAATATACCCTAAGCTTCCTGCCGCCTTTACCATGGCGTATTCACCGCTGACACTGTAGGCCGCCACCGGAAGATTTACCTGATCTGCCACTCTGCGAATCACATCTAAATAGGACAGCGCCGGCTTTACCATGATAATGTCAGCTCCTTCTTCCACATCCAGCAAAGCTTCTTTGATTCCCTCTTTCACATTGTGAAAATCCATCTGATAAGACTTGCGGTCTCCAAAGGACGGAGCAGAGCCTGCCGCCTCTCTGAAGGGACCATAAAAAGAGGATGCATATTTTACTGCATAGGACATAATTGGTGTTTCCACATATCCGTGAGCATCCAGTGTGTTTCGGATTACAGCAATTCTTCCGTCCATCATATCAGAAGGAGCCACCATGTCAGCACCTGCTTTTACATGGGACAGTGCAGTTTTTGATAACAGTTCCAAGGTAGCATCATTGTCCACATAATTTCCCTTTAACATACCGCAGTGACCGTGGGAGGTATATTCACACATACATACATCTGTGATTACATACATCTCCGGAAAACGCTTTTTTATCTCTGCTACTGCCTGCTGAATAACTCCATGTTGGTCATAAGCACCGCTGCCACAGGAATCCTTATGCTTTGGGATTCCAAACAGCATTACACTGGTAACCCCTTTCTTTAACAATGCTTCTATTTTTTGATTCATGGAATCCATACCGTATCGGTACTGTCCCGGCATAGCACTGATTTCTTCTTTTCCTCCCAATCCTTCCATCACAAACATCGGATAAATCAGGGAGGCTTTATCTACCCTTGTTTCTCTTACCATGCGTCTTATGGTTTCATTTGTTCTGATTCTTCTTGGCCTTTTCTGTATCTCCATGATTTCTCGCTATCCTTTCTGTTTTCCACTGGCTGCCAGTTCTTCTAACTTTTCTATTACACTTTCCATGGTAGCTTCCTTCGATACGAAAGTTTTCATACCATAGCTTTTGGCGGCTTCTTCTGTCTTCTTGCCGATACATACTGCCTGTACTTTATCATATACACAAGATTCCACTAATTCAGCAAAACTTTTCACAGTAGAGGCACTGGTAAATACTGCATAATCAATGGCTCCCTGCTTTATTTCCCAAGTCAGATTAATCAACTGCTCCCTCTCATATAGGGTATCGTAAATAGGAAGCTCCACTACTTTTGCTCCGGATTTTACTGCTTCCTCCACAAGCTCCGGATTTCCATTGGCTGCTCTTGGAAGGAAAATGATGTCTTCTGCTGAGCATTTCTGACACAACAATTTTCCTAACGAAGCAGCATCATATACCTTCGGCATATAGTCCACAAAGATACCCCGTTCTTCCAATTCCCTGGCGGTACCCTTTCCAAGAGCTGCTATTTTTAAATGTGACAGTCTCCGAATATCCATTCCCGCAAGTCTTAATTGGCGAAAAAATACTTGCACACCACTTGGACTAGTAAAAGCAAGCACTGTATATTCTGAGAGTTTTTCCAAGGCTTTTTGAAAACTACTCTCATCTGTACTGGGTACAATGGATACTGCCGGAACTTCCAGCACTTCAGCCCCTTTCTCCCTAAGCTTTGCTGCCATGCCGGAAATGAGATGCCTTGGCCTGGTAATCACAATCCTCTTTCCCGATAACTCCATATCTTCATACCATGCCAATTTTTCTGCCAGTGCACACACAGCTCCCACCAAAATCACTGCCGGTGACTGTATGTTTTCCTTTTTGGCTTTCTCCTTTAAAGTAGAAACTGTAGCTACCACCTTCCTCTGCCTTGCGGTGGTGCCCTGCTGCAAAATCGCCGCCGGAGTATCTTCTTTCATACCTGCATTGATAAGCCCTATGCAGATATCCTCCAATGCGGTGACACCCATTAAGAATACAAGGGTTCCCTTCATTTTCACAAGGGACTCAAAATCAATATCCAACGGCTCTCCCTTCCGCTTATGGGCTGTAATGATATGCAGAGAAGAACTAAAATCTCTGTGGGTTACCGGAATTCCATTGTAAGCAGGTACAGAAATGGCAGAGGTGACCCCTGGAACTACTTCACAGGTGATTCCATGTTCCTTAAGAAGTTCCATCTCTTCTCCACCTCTGCCAAAGAGAAAGGGATCTCCGCCTTTTAAGCGCACCACACGCTTTCCTTCCAATGCTTTCTTCACCAAGAGCTGGCTGATATCTTCCTGCTTCATGGTGTGGTGACCAGAACGTTTGCCTACATCAATCTGCTCTGCCTCTTTGGGAATCATCCCAAGGATACCAAGGCCCACCAAGGCATCGTACACCACTACCTCTGCCTGTTCCAACACTTGCTTTCCTTTCACTGTCATCAAACCTGCATCGGAAGGACCGGCTCCTACCAGCCATACTTTTCCTGCCATAGATTTCTTTCCTTTCCTATTTTTATATATTTACATCCCATATATATAAATCCAGCAATGCTCTATGTTTCTTTTGCTTCATACTCTGTCTTTAACTTATGGGCAAGTTTCACTCCTAGTTTTTCTGCCTCACTACATGGGCCACAAATACTTCCTGTCAGATAATCCTCATCTTTTTCATTATAATACAAGCCAAACAACTGCAGCTTTCCTTCCATGATTACTGCATGGGCTGCCACCGGTGAGCTGCACCCGCCATTTAATTCTCCCACAAAAGCACGCTCCGCCAAAGCCGCATACATAGCGCTCTTTTCGTGAAAGCCTTCCAGATAGCTGTAGACCTCCCCTGTTCTTCCCTGCACCGCTAAAATTCCCTGACCTGCCGCCGGAATCATTTCTTCTATAGTAAAATATCGACTGATGCGTTCCTCTAACCCCAACCTCTTCAAGCCTGCCGCCGCCAATATAATAGCACTGTATTCTCCACTGTCTAATTTACTTAAGCGGGAGCATACATTTCCACGAATACTCTTAAATTCTGCATGTGGATATATTCTTTTTAACTGAAGTATCCTACGCAAACTGGAACTGCCGATAGGTTTTGAAAAATCCAATTCCTTAACCCCCTTAGGCAACACCAGCACATCTCTTGGATCTTCTCTTTTGGAGTAGGCCACCACTGGAAGATTCTTTGGAATTTCCATAGGCATATCCTTTAGGCTGTGTACAGAAATATCCGTCTGGCCCGTCAGCAGTGCTTTATCTAATTCTTTCACAAATAACCCCTTACCGCCAATTTTATCCAATGTTCTGTCCAAAATCTTATCTCCTGTGGTTTTCATGGTAAGAAGTTCTGCTGTTACATGATTGTTATTATTTTCACAAATAAAATTCTTCACCATTTCAGACTGAATCACTGCAAGCCTGCTTTCTCTGCTTCCTATGATCACCTTTTTCATGGCATCCTCCATTTATTCCTGTAATATTTTTTCCATTGCCTGAATGCATTCCAAATAAGTCTCTTCACTGACCTGACCTTTCAATTCAAACAATAACTTTCCCATAGTATTTTCAACGGCATGTTGGATATGGCTGGCAAGCTTATCCTTTTCCGCTTCCCTCAAATCCGTCTTCTTCATTACTTTGGTAAGTCTTAAATTGGTATCCGCCGCTGCCTGTTTTTTAATGGTATCTACAGCACAGATCATATCTCTTCCCTCATACCAATCATAAAACTCTTTTTTATATACTCTTAATATATCTTTCGCCTGTGCCACAGCTTTTTTCTGATTTTCATCCAAACTGTCTCCCGGAAAATCATCTACATCATACATGGTGATTCCTGGTAATTCCCTGATGGAATTTTCCATATCTCTAGGAACTGCCAAATCAATCAATAAAAGTCCATTGTGATAGCCGGATAACTCCATCATTTTCTTAGTCAAGGTATAGTTAGGGCTTGATGTGGCACTGACAACCACTTCACACTCCTTAAGCAGCCGTTGCCGCTCCCCATAATTAATGCGCTTGCACTGAGGCGGAATATTTACGATTCCACTGTGATACTGTCGCACAGTCACAGTGACATCTGCTCCCTGTTCCATGAAAAGTTCTGCTGTCAGCCTGCCCATCTCTCCATTCCCGATCACCATACATTTTTTATGTTTCAGATTGACACCAGTCTGCTGTAATTTTTCCACTGCTTTATGTATCACAGACTGGTTTGCTTTTGACAGCACCACCTGAGTTTTCACACGCTTTGCGGCCGTTACTGCCTTGCGAAACAGTACTTCCAGTACATTGTCTGTACAATAATTCTCTCTGGAAAACCCCAAGGCATCTTTCACCTGGGAAAGTATCTGATCTTCCCCCAATATCTGTGACTTTAAGCCTGCGCTTACCGTGAATAAGTGCTTTACTGCCTCTTTTCCCTTTCGTGTCCGAAATAAGCTGCAATACTGTTCCGGCTCCACTTGTTTTATCTGACAAAGCAATTCATATAGATTATCTTTATACTTTTCGTTGACGCTGACCCACAATTCCATCCGATTGCAGGTAGACAGAATCACAACACCCAGAATTCCCTTCTGTGCTTTGAAAAAAGTCAAGGCACTCTGCATATTTTTTCTTGTAAAAGAAAACACTGCACGTTCATCAATTCCTGCTTTTTCATAATCAATTCCAAGCATCTGAATATTCATCTTTCTACCTTGCTCCCTTCGTTTCTTATGCCGCTATTAGTATCATATCATATTTGGGGTTAGAATCAAGATTTTTGCACGAAACCTCTCAATTACCTAAAGATACTCTGCTTAATCTTCCATTACTGTCTGTATTATTTTTTCGTTGGCAATATCTCTACTGAACAAAAACTTAAATACGGTTCAGATCAATGGCTGAATAAAGAATAACTGTTTAAAGAATGCAAGCGGTAATTTTTTCCGGTAAACAAATAATTGCTGTTTCGTGGCATAATTCATTCTTCTTTTTTTAAAAAAACACAAGTAGCTATACTGTACCCTTAAGAGGTTTACATGCAAAGCACTACTTGTGTCGTTTACGTGTCATCGTTTTCCACATAAAAAAACGTAAGCATAAACCAGGAAACTATGTGTCAAAGTTATGCTCCTTCCCAATCTTTAAGCCTTACTTTTTTGCAATAATTAGGTATCGATGAATTGTTCCTTCAATGCTTCCGTCTTTATCAATAATCTCTTGCATTTTCAATAACTGTTCAAAACATTTATCTACTGAAAAATTCGGAAACTCCCATTCAATGATATGAGCAAACCAAACAAATGCTCCTACATCGTAAAATTTTATAGGACGATATGCTTCTTCAGCCTTAACAATTTTAAATCCAGCATCTTCAAAATTCTTACACTGCTCCACAAGGTTTAAGTAAGGAAATGGTATATCTGTCCCAGGCAGCACCATTTCAACTAAATCTCGCTCGTTATCACCGCCTACTTGTTCCGTAATAAACATACCATTATAGCGTAATAACCTAAATAACTCCCTTGCATCAAAATTACCATGTCTATTAATAACCAAATCAAATGTTTCATCTTCAAATGGAATTCGAGATGGATTATTACATTCCTTGAAATTAATTCCTAGCGGTAACAATTTATCACTACACAACTCGACATTTGGTGGATAGCCTTCTGTTGCGGAAGTTTTGTCATATGGATGATTTAAGGATAGTAAAAATTCGCCACCACCTGTATCATAATCCATAATATTCAAATTACTTTTTAGATACTTTCTAACTAACTTTTTATAATTCCATGGCAAATCATTTTCCTCGTCGTATCTCCCATGAATATGCGAAAAATCCCAACCATGAATACGTGCTATTTCCTCTTCTTGTTTCCAAATGGTTTTTAAATAATCTTTATTCATAAAACTGCTTTCCTTTCATTGATAAATAAAATAGTATTCATGATAGGTGCAGTTCCTGACAACCTGAACATTGTCCAAATAATTAACCTCGATACAATCCGTTGCCAGTTTTTAGAACCGCACCGAGTAGTTAATTCGTTTCATCACATTAAACCTCCAAATTTCTATTTGTTGCTCTGTTTTCGAAATAAGTATAACATACAGATATGAACAAATCCACTGTTCCTTCAAAAATCCAGCGAAAAAGAGGTAGAAGTTTAACCTGTTAGTACCCATGACAGTCAGTTTGCATTTATGCTGCCTCTGCCTTGAGGGGACGAATTGATATCACTTATAAGCGTATGGAGAAGCAATAAAGCTAAACTGTCTAATCTCCGTTCACTGCCCTTAATTCTATATGATCCTATATAAATCCTAAATGGCTTAACAGAATTCTAATTCCCAGCAAGTTCAGAATCAGTCCTCCTGCAAATTCCGCCTTATTTTTATATTTATTTCCAAAGAAATTCCCCACATACACCCCACATATGGAAATGACAAATGTGGTGACTCCAATAATCGATATAGCTTCCATAATGGGATAATTAAGAAATGCAAAGGTAATACCTACTGCCAAGGCATCTATACTGGTAGCAACTGCTAATATAAATAAGTCCCTGATATTCAGTGGTGTATCATACTGGTCTACTGTTACATCTTCCTTACATTTTATTGCTTCCACAATCATCTTTCCGCCAATAAAAGCAAGGAGTGCAAAAGCTACCCAATGGTCAATACTGGTTATGTACTGTTCAAACTGACGTCCCAATAACCAGCCGATCAACGGCATCAATGCCTGAAATCCGCCAAAAAACAGTCCTATGACTGCCGCCTGCTTTTTATTGACTTTACTCATTCCTAAACCCTTGCAGATGGACACCGCAAATGCGTCCATTGCCAAACCGATTCCCATGAAAAATAGTTCAAAAAAAATTGTCATGTGTTTTTCCTTCTTTCTCCTAATTGGGAGTGCGTTTGTTTATAGCGTGAGACAACTGTCTCTTAACATAAACAATAGAACGTATGCTTTGCGGCTTTCTATTATCATAAATAAAATAATAAAAGACTCGTGTATACTTTATTATATACTTTATGCAATGATATCTTGACACCATTCCATAAAGTATATGATTATTTTAAAGTATACATGAGTCTTGTTCTTTAAGATTTGCCAGATGAATGATCATCAGCATGTTGACAAACCACGATATACGCAAACTACTCCCTCACGGTAAATTTATTTACTTATGTGTTGTGTGAGCTTTCATTGTACAGGAATATAAGGTTTTTGTCAACTATGCCACTTACTTTCACAGTATTTTGGTTAGTTATGGTGAGAAATCAGAACGCATCCTCTTATAGTGCAAGGCACATAGGATAAGTGTTAACGGAAAAATTTCTGCTGTCAGCAATCCAATTTTAAGATTGTCTGCAAATACTCCTGAGACCACTCCAACCAAAGTAGGACCTCCTGAGCAGCCCAAATCTCCTGCCAAAGCAAGCAAGGCAAACATAGCAGTTCCCCCTTTTGAAAATTTTTCAGATGCAATGCTGAATACCCCCGGCCACAACACTCCTACAGATAAACCGCAAAGCCCACAACCCACTAGTGATATTGCAGGTACCGTGCAAAATGAGGTTAAGAAATATGCTATCATACATAAAATGCCGCTTACGATAATAAACGTAAGCAAATCTATTTTCTCACCAGTCTTTGCATAAAAAGTCCTCGCACTTCCCATCAAAACAGAGAACATACAGGGACCTGCCAGATCACCTATGATTTTTGATACTCCCAATCCGCTTTCTGCAAATGCAGAAGCCCACTGACTCATAGCCTGTTCCGCTGCCCCGGCACAGAACATTAATAACATAAAAATCCAGAATGTTTTCTGAGAACATAGAACTTTTACCGACATAGCTTCTCCGTCTTCCATGAGCGTGGATATAGGGACTTTTGCAAAGAACAGTGTATTTACTAAAGGAAGAATTGCCCATAGTAAAACAAGAGTTTTCCAGTGTTCTTCTCCTGCAACTCTTAAAAATACGGTTGAAACCAATACAACAGCCACTGTACCCCAGCAGTAAAATGAGTGCAATAAACTCATAATGGAAGCTTTGTTTTTTGTTGGACAAGCTTCCACAATAGGGCTGATCAACACCTCAATTAAACCACCGCCAATCCCATAAAGAACCGCCGCCATAAATAATGCAATAAATTTATCCGGAATAATTTCTGGAAACACTGCCATTCCTATAAGACCTGCCGCTGCAAAAACATGAGCACCAAGAATACACTTTCTATACCCTATTTTATCCACAAATTTTGCAGACAACATATCTATCAGTAACTGTATCATAAAATTGACAGTAATTAATAATGTAATTTTCTCTAAAGAAATTCCCAGTGAATTTTTAAAAATCATAAAAAGTAATGGTGCAAGATTATTAACTATTGCCTGAGTAATATACCCAAGATAACTTGCATATATGGTATATTTATAATTTGTAGTCAACATAAAGATGCTCAATTCCTTCCCTAAATTGGGGTATCATACTATAATTGCTGTGCTATGTTTCTCATCCAGCGTTTCGATCGAAAAACATAAATCCCCAATATGACTCTTACATATTCTTCCAACGATAAAATAAAATACACATAGTAAATGGGCAGCTGCAATACATAAGCAGCGACAATTCCTAATGGTACACCGATAAGCCATGTGCCAATCATGTCGATTATCATAATATATTTTGTCTGTCCACCGCTTCTTAATACACCGCCACCAAGAACCATGTTGACTACCTTAGCACAAAATACAAGTGAATATGCGTGTAATATGTATATAGTAACATTTCTTGTATCCTGGCTTACATTGTATAATTTTACATAATATCCTGCTAAAGCGCTGATTACCACACCAATACATATTGCTGCTAATACCGTCATTTTTACAAAGCTTGTAGATTCCTCATATGCCTTATCATACTTTCCAGCTCCAAGGGATTCCCCCACAATAATTCCGGCAGATGCAGAAAGTCCTGACAACGCACCTATTGCAATAGTTTGAATAGGATAGGTCAATGTCATTGCCGCACAGGCTTCCGTTCCAATATGTCCATAAATTACTGCATATACGTTTTCGCCAAGGCTCCATAAAAATTCACATAATAAAATAGGTGCGAGAACGTAGCAGATTTTTTTTACAAAACTTTTCTCAAAGGTAAATGTAAATTTTAATTGGATTTCTTTCTGCTTCTTAATTTTCCAAAACAGCCCAATAATGATTCCAAGCTCAATAATTCTTGAAACACTGGTTGCCAACGCTGCTCCAGCTACATTCATTTTAGGAAAAATTCCCACTCCAAAAATGAATAAGTAATTTAATATCGTGTTAGTAATTACCGAAATTCCACTGGCTATTGTGGCAGATTTTGCCGATTCCATATTTCGCAATAGCGAAGACAGCATCAGCGTAATGGTCTGAGGAATAAATCCCAGTGCCATAATTCTTAGATAAATTGCTGCCTGATTTATAGTAGCATAATCCTCAGAATATAATCTCATGATCTGCTTTGGAAAAATTAATGATAACAATATAAATAAAATTGCAACTGCTAACGAAAAATATAGATTACAAAAAAAGCTGTTATTGATTCCTTCTTTGCTCTTATATCCTTTATACTGCGCTATCATAATTCCGGCTACCGTAACAATGGCTGTCATTGTTACGGTAAATAAAGAAATAAATTTAGCTGCAAGTCCAACACCTGCAATACTTGCACTTCCCAAATTTCCAATCATAATCTGATCAATAAGAGTTAATGCTGCCTGCAAAAGACTTTGTATAGTAATCGGAAATGCAACTGTTTTTATATTTTGGTAAAATTCTTTTTTATCCATTATTCATGCCTCTTATTTCTATTTTTTTCAATCCATTTTACTGCAAAATCAACAATTCCTCTCTGATTCATGCATGTAACAGTTGCATTGCCAATATGGACTTTATTTACATTCATTGCTGCTTCAAAGGCTTCTCCTATCAGTTTAAAATCTTCTCCATCAACAACAAGTGTTTCATATGTTACCCACTGTCTTTTTCCCTCCACCATCATGGCGCTACTTTCATTTGCATACCTCTTTCCCGGATAATCTGCTCTTACATCAGCCAGATGAAGGGAGGTATTCTTGTCATGTCCTACTCCAATAAGAAGAACTTTTCCATCTAGTGCATATAACTTTCCAAGAGGTGATTTTTCGCCGAAAATATCACTCAAATCATGATCTTTTACTAAATATTCTGCATTCTTTCCTTTTGCGGCAAAAGAGCGGGCCGGATGGGCACTTCGCTTTGCACCGGGCCATTTTCGAAACATTTCAGCAACTGCCCCCATGGTATTTGTAGGAGTAATGTCTTTATCATATGCAGGCCAGTTATCTCTAATCATCTGCCACCATTCTTTTGGTTCCTCCCAATGAACCCCCGCCTCAGGATCTAAATTTTTCCAGCTTTGAGATGGCATTATAATAGTTCCACTATCCTTAACTGTTTCAAGGAGTGCCTCTATAACAATCTGGGAACCTCCACATACAAACCCTAAACTGCTAAGTGATGTATGTACAATGACATTATCACCTTCTTTTAATCCCAGCTTTTTAAATCCTTCTTTTAAATCTTCTTTAAGAACTATTTTTCTTTCCATATTCATTGCCTCCTGTTCTATACTTTCACATAATTGTCTATTGTTACGTTCCCTCTGAGTTCAACACGCTTTAAAGTAAATTTCTTTGCAAACTTACATTCTGTATATCCTTCTCCGTCTACCAGTGATACATTGTCTTTTCCGCCGATGATAATGGGAAGCCTTATTATTATAATTTCACTTACCATGTTTTTATCAATTAGTGTCCAATTTAAAGTACCTCCACCTTCCAGCATGATAGTATGTATTTCATACTGACTTTCCAGCTGTGAAAATGCGTTTACAAAATCTATTTTATTCTGCCCTGCAAATACAAATTTTACATTATCATGCATTTGATATATCTTTGTTTTTTCTCTGTTTATCTCTGTTGTGATTATTATTGTAGGAATATTATCATTTAATATCACAGCATCTTTCGGTATTTCAAGTTTACTCGTGGGAATGATTCTAATCGGATTTTTTCCTTTTCCATATCGACAGGTTAAAGAAGGGTTATCATAGCGTATAGTATTCATTCCCACTAGAATCCCATCCACCTTTCCTCTTATTTCATGGATATATTCCATATCTTCTGTGGAAAGCAAAGAGAAAAGATCTTTGCTACTCTTTCCTTCTCCAAATGTTATTTTACCGTCAATTGATACTTCACTAACTAAACTAATTTTCATATTTTTTCCCCTTATTCTACTTATTACTGTTTTCTACTATCCTCTCTAAAATTTTCTCTCCTGTGTGCCATAAATCATTAATACATTCTTCATTAACCAAAAAATGATTTTTTTTCATTTGTTCATAACAGATTGTCACATTTTTATCAATCTCCTGTTTATCCATTTGAGCAAGTACCTGTTTATTTACAGGAATTCTTTTGTGACTTACCAACCATTTTTCCTGAATTTCTTTACTGAGCATATAATTAATAAATGTGTCAAGCTCTTTCTTTTTTTCTCCCTGCAAGGAGTTTTCCGGAAAAGCAACTCCTACGGTTGATGAAATACCAACCATATCCATATTTTCTATTTTGGGTAACTGACAAACTCCTATGTCTTCGCCCATTTCTTTATTCAAATATTCATACAGCCATTCGCCATTTATCATACATGCAATTTGACCTGACACAAATTTTTCAAGCATGGTGCTAATTGCACTATAAGAGCAAAGTGTTCCCTGCCTTATAAGATCTATAAGGAATTTTTGGACTTCCTTGGTATTTTCCGTTGTAATTATCACTTTTCCATTTGCTATAGGCTCACCATATATGGAATAAATAAATGGCATCAGCCAATATGCCACCTGTAAATCCATGGAAAAATTACAAACATTTTCTTTCTTTAACTTTTTAATATCATCCCAGGATTCCGGCTTTTGGGCAAAATATTTTTTATTGTAAAACAATACTGCATGATTTCCCTGTAAATAAGGTACGCCCCTTTGAATTCCTTTATATTTCATAGCATCCCAGATTCTTGTGTCCATATAATGACTATATTTTTCCGGTACCTCTGATAAATTTGCTTTTTCCAACGTAACCATATCCTGTGCAATAAAAATAATATCTGGTTTTTCTTTTTCTTGCCCTAAGTTTTCCAATTTCTCTAAAAACGGGACTATATTCATCTGCACAAATTTAAACTTAAGATTTTCTTTGTTTTCCAAATCACGGCATATAGATTCTATAAAATTTAAGCTGCTATCTCCTACACCGTCCATTTCATGCCAAATTATAATTTCTTTGTTTTTCATACCTATATCTTCCTCATCATTTACGGTAGTGTCAAAAACTACCTCTTTTTTATTGTTCTAACTTTATTAAAACCTTGATTTATTGGAGGTTTGCAAATAAAAAGAGCATTGACCTCCATTTTTTGATATAATATCCGCGACCAAACATCAACCACATCAAAGG
>CASEML010000158.1 GCA_949289145.1 uncultured Eubacteriales bacterium
TCTGTGTTAAATTCATTATTGAAAACCTCCAGTATTGTTAAAGTGTTTTTTCATCCGCCAAGATGAACACCTTAATTGTACTTCGAGGTTTTCTTTTATTCAATTGGCATTATTTCTGAATTACAGGAATGCTCCTTATTTCTCACTTTTTATTTCTTTTAACAAGTTGCTAAGTTTAATCGGATTTCCATATCTTAAAGTTCCCATACGGTAAATCAAAGTACCAAGCCATCCTGCACCGATAATGGATATAATCAGGATTACACCTGAAATAATCACTTCTGCCATACTTACACTGCCCATGGCAATTCTTGCAAACATGGCACTGTAAGAGCTAATTGGCAGGAAGGACAGCACTTTAATAATGATTCCATCCACGTTGCTTAACTGCATCAGTGATAACATATATACCACCATAATTACGATCATCAAACCGCTGATTGCCTTACTGATATCTTCTGTTTTTGATACCAGTGCTCCCATGGCGCCATGCAAAAATGCATAGAATAAAAATCCTCCCAATCCAAAAAATGCAAAGGTAACAAGTACTTCTGCCGGGATATTAAATATCATATCCAAAGAACCGCCCCACGCATCCCTATTGATCTGATATGAGCCAAGAATGCAGATAAGAACAATACCCACTTGCAGCACAGATGCAATGGCTCCCGCGATTACTTTTCCAAAGAGGAGGCTGGTAGGTGTTGTAGATGTAACCAACACTTCAATGGAACGATTGCTCTTTTCTGTAGTAACAGATACCGCTATCATCTGACCATACAATACGATCATCATAAACACAAGAATTTCAAAAGCGTAGCAGTACCAGAAATTACTCTCAGTGTCTTTTCCCAAAATTTCTTCGTTCACCGTTATTTCTTTATGATACAAGCTGTTTAACTCTTCATAGTCAATATTATGCTTTTTGCAGTAGTCCATCTGACCTGCTGTAATCAGCGCAGATTCCATCATTTGAGACTCCTGATCCATCATGCCTTTATTAAGAACATAATAATCCATTTCATCCAACGAACGAATCACAAATCCGGCCTTAACCGTCTCACTTTCAATGGCTTCCTTAATTTGAGATTCTTCCACATACTGATAGGTTCCTTCGCCAAAGATTTCTGTAATCAATTCCTCCGGAACAATTCCGTCTGCATCACTGATATAATAGTCTATCTGAACTTCTTCCGTTTCTTCTTCGGCTTCTTCCTCCTGTATTTCACCATTTTTAGAAGGTACCGGAAGGTATTTTGACATATCCATCAGACTTGGCAGAAACAACACTCCTGCTCCCAAAAAAGCAATCACTAAAGTAGTGATGACAAACGGTTTGTTCCGCAAATACTCTTTTAATTCAAACCCTAAAACTAACAAAAATTTTTTCATTGGTCATCCCCCGCTTTCATAACAAATATTTCATTTAAAGATGGAGCATAGTTTCCAAAACTTGCAATGCTTAACTTTTCCCTTAACATAGCCTCCATCACATCTGATTTTTTCTTTCCCTCTTGTAACTGTAAAATTACCTCTTCTTTTATTTCTCCGGTAACAAGCACGTAATCGCTGAATTTGTCCTGAATAATTGCTTTTGCTTCCTCTACACTGTAATCATCAAATGAAAGTG
Source organism: uncultured Eubacteriales bacterium (assembly GCA_949289145.1). GTDB lineage: Bacteria > Bacillota > Clostridia > Lachnospirales > Lachnospiraceae > RUG11237. Next base: position 1,631 of record CASEML010000158.1, read on the forward strand.
TAATTCTGTTCTTTCCATATTCTTTCTTTATATCCTTTAATTCTCCTTTTAGAACCACATCACCATGATTGATTACCACAATATCTTCGCAAAATTCCTCTACATAACTCATCTGGTGGCTGGAGAAAATCACAAGCCGCCCTTCATGAATAAGCTCTCTTACCACATCTTTTAATATTTGGGAATTTACCGGATCAAGGCCGCTGAAGGGCTCATCTAAAATAATAATGTCCGGTTCACTGACCAACGTTGCCGCCAGCTGTACTTTCTGCTGGTTTCCTTTCGACAAGGTTTCCAGCTTACGGTTCCCATACTCCTCCACTTCTAATTTTTGAAGCCATTTTCTGCTACTGCTTTCTGCCTCTGCCTTATTCATACCTCGAAGACGTGCAAGATACTTCATCTGTTCTAACACTATTCTTTTAGGATACAGTCCTCTTTCTTCCGGCATATATCCGATTCGCTGTTTTGACGGTTCAAAAGGCTTTCCATCCAGCAAAATTTCGCCGCTGTCACTTTTAAATACATCCATAATAATCCGCATGGTAGTAGTCTTACCGGCACCATTTCTTCCCAAAAGCCCTAAGGCCGTACCGCTTTCCACCTCAAATCCCACTCCATGCAATACTTCTTTTCCTGCAAAGCTTTTCCTTATGTTTCTCAGTTCCAGTTTCATATAAATCCTCCTACAAATTATTTTACATAGCCCAAAAGTATTCCTACCACTGCGCCAATGATTCCTCCTATCAACATCAACATTCCTGTACCTCCAAGAATAGAAAACAAACGTACTCTCTGCTTTGCCATATCTTCAGGAATATCCTTCTCATCATACACCTGATAAATGATTGCCCGATTATCTAAGGCACAAAGGCATTCCAAACCGTGCTCATCTGCATAAGCGATACTTTCTGCCTGCCAGTCATTCCCCATCATATTCCAGTCCTTAGTGTCTGAAATTCGCTCCATTCCGGCTTTTTTTCTTCTTTCATTCACCATTGATTTTGTGTCCATCACGAAAGTTACCGCTCTTGTGTCGGTTTTTTCAAATGTGTAAGTCAACATGCCCATAGAAACTAATTTTTCACCTTTCTTTGCATGTCGTTTCAAATATTTTTGAAGACCTTTTGTGGTCATAATCAGTCTTTTTTCTTTATGTACCTGTCTGTTGTCCTTAGACATAGTTCGGAAATCCTCATACATTATTTTTGATACTTTAAAAAGCGCACATGCCCAAATAGAAGTAACTGCCACATAAATTCCACAAAAAGCATTATAGATTTTCACTGAATCTGCCAGAGTTTCTGCAACTCCATCAAAAACTTTTTCCATAATGAAATTAAATAAAAGTCCTACAACAACTACTAACACTACCATTTTTACCAACAATTCTGCCTGAGATAAATAGTAATCCCTAAATTTGTCTGCCCTCATCTGTATGGATTCTTCATCATTATACAAATCATTAAATCCATCCTCCTCATACTCCTTCGTAAAATAATAGTTCAGACTTTCATCATGAGTAACTTCCCTCCAGCCCCCTTCCTTCACCATATCAATAAAATTCTTTTTCTGCATCATTTCTGCAAGATTTGGGTTCTTCTTTAAATCAAAGCGATCTATTTCATAAATCATACGCTTTGGTTTATCCTTCCTGAAAGAATAATACAGCCCAAACTTTACATCTTCCAGCATGTATCCATGCAGTGCCATTTCCTCTAGCCACTCCCGCTCCCTGCGAAATGTGAAGAAAAATTTCAGTCTTTTTATATTAGATTTCTTTCTCATCTCTTCCTCCCAAAACACTGATGCCATTTTCTAACTGTGCCTGCAAACGCTCTGTTTCCATTTCCAGTAGCTTCTGTCCCAGTTCAGTAATTTGATAGGTCTTTTTGCCGCTTTGATTTTCCACTATAGTAATCAATCCATCTGTGGTCAGCCTTCCTACCATAGTGTATAAAGTTCCTGTCCCCAACTTAATCCGCTCTTTGGTGAGATTGCTTACAAATTGCATAATAGCATAGCCATGTCTTGCTTCAATGACTGCTAACAGCGTATAATAGGTGGTTTCTGTCATAGGAATATACTTTTTTTCCATGTCTTTTTGCATGTTATCACCTGCCACCTTTCTGCTCTGTGGTACTATTGTCACTCGACATGTCGTTCCTCGACATGTTTTACATTGACATATTATCATGGAGTTTCTATGATGTCAATCTTTTTCTGCACAAAAAAACACCAGACCTTTACAGCCTGATGTTTTTTTGCCTGTGGCTTATATAATATCTTTCGTACATGCCAAAGCTAACGCTCCCGGTCCAATATGACAAGATACACTTAAGGACAATGGATCCATGTGTATGGGAAGTCCCGGAAATTCTTTTTCTACTTCTGTTTTAAATTCCAATGCTGCTTCTTTATTTTTGGTATAGGCAATCTGAAGTTTCATGCCTTCGCAACCGCCCTCCGGACAAAATCTTGTGGCAATATCACTTTTAATGGCATTAATCATTGTTGACTTTGCCTGCTTCATAGTACGTGCTTTCGAAAACGCGTCCAGCTTTTCTCCTTGAATCTGTAAGACAGGTTTGATCTTAAGCAGTGTTCCCAAAGCCGCTGCTGCCGGTGTGATACGTCCACCTTTTTTTAAATATTTCAAAGTATCTAAAGTAATATATATACTGGAATCAAACTTGGTATCCTCCAATATTTTTTTAATTTCTTCTCCACTTTTTCCCTGCTCTGCCAGTGTTATGGCATCCAGTGCAGACTGGCGCTGGGTAACAGAAATCCGCTGATTATTTACAACAAATACTTTTCCTTCATAGTCCTGCGCCAGCATCATAGCCGTCTGACAAGACCCACTTAACCCACTGGACATTGGAATATGGACGATCTGGTCATACTCCTTTAGCAAACCATCCCACAGCTTTGTAACACTTTCAAGGGACGGCTGAGAAGTCGAAATCTCTGCCCCCTCAGTTAATTTTTCGTAAAACTGCTCCTGAGTTAAATTTATATCTTCAAGAAATGTGTCTTCATTGATATTAAATGGCATAGGAAGAACGGCTATGCCGATTTTTTTTGCTTCTTCCTGTGTAATTCCACTGTTACTGTCAGTAACAATTGCTATTTTACTCACATTATTTCTCCTTTTCCCATAATTTTCTTTAACATGATAATATAAAATATCAGAACTTGCAAGTTCTTTCCTGCTTACTTCTGTGTATATATTTCTCTTTTCTCTAAAAGCATAGCATTAATTAACGCCCCAATCAACATAATATACATACACATGTATAACCACAGCATAACAATAATAACCGTTGTAAGACTTCCGTACATATTACTCATATTGCTAAAATAATCCACATACAAAGAAAACCCAAAAGAAAACAATGACCAGCTGACTGCCGTAAACACTGCTCCTGGAAGCTGAAATTTAAATCCTATTTTTGTATTTGGCATAAAATGATAAATCACTGCAAAAAGCAATACCAAAAGCAAAATAGAGATTACATATCGGTTTTTTAAGATTGCTCCGGTAATATTCCCAATAAAAGGAACATTTACAACAAGAAGAGACTGTATTTTATTACCGAACACAACTAATATCAAAAGCAGCAAAATTGCCAAAATTATTAAAATCGTATAAAAAGCTCCATAAATACGAAGCATCAAATAATTTCTGGTTTCTTTTACATCAAAAACAGAATTTAACCCTTGAATAATAGCTGTAACTCCTTTCCCCGCAGTCCATAATACCACAATTGCAGAAATAGAGATTACTGCGCTGGATTTTCCATATATTTCATCGATAATGGAAATTACCAGCGGATCAATAGAAGTGGGAAATACTCTCACAAAAAGTGATAATACATCCGACTTATGCAGGGAGGTAAACTGAATCAATGTAAATAAAAGCATCAAAAAGGGAATAAAGGATAACATGATAAAATATGCTGTTTTAGCTGCATACGCGCTCACATGTTTTTCATTTAACTGGTTCATAAAACTTTTTATTTTTCTATAAAGATTTAAAATCGTCAACAGCATATTCTTCACCCGACTTAATATAATTTTTTCAGTTCAATTCCCTCGTAGAAAAATTTCAATATATCTTCGTATGTTTTTCCCTGAGCAGCCATGGATTTCGCACCATTTTGGCTCATACCCGCACCATGACCATAACCACCGCCGGACATTTCATATGCTATAACGGTTTCTTTATCTTCCTCATCCACTACCGGAAGTACCGTTGTATACGCACTCGGCAGCATAGAGAGACTGTCTACATAAGTTCCGTCATTTCGTTTTAGGTTCGTATTTACCGGTGCAAGAAACAGGCGAATATTATATTCTGTCAATACTTTCACCGTATTCTTACTGCCTTTAATAATCATTTCTGTGGCAACACCGCCCTCACCGCGTTTCGTGATATTGATTGCTTTTATAGTACCCACCGTATCGATAGGAACGCTTTCATATTCCCCCTCTTCGTTGCGGGTAAGAATATTGTCCGGATTCGCCTGGTATCGGCTCATCATATTATTATCGATATTTTTCTTTAACTGTTCTAAACTTACTCTGGTACTCCAACGATACCACTGTACATCATCATCATAGGCAGGATAAGATTTATCATTGATAAACGCACTAAAAGCTTCCTCTGTGGTAAGATCCAGATATTCCCGACCTTCATTGACTGTATGACTGGTAATATAAGGCTTTTCTTCTGCACAGTCCCAAATCCCTGCATCTGTAGTCACTCCACAGGAAGTAGAATAATAATAAGCATCAATTACCTGACCATCATAAACTGCCACTTCACCACAGGTTTCTTTTACCGCTCTAGTCGCATCCTCGTTTTCCTCAATATTGTGATATACCTGATAACTTACACTGTCATCCACATGGGCTCCATATTGTGCATACCCATTATACAAAATCTGATTATAAGCATAGCTTCTGGCACAGACAGCCTGAGCCTTCAATGCTTCAATACCATAATTCTGCGGCATTTCACTTGGAACCACATCATATAAGTATTCTTCCAATAAAAGTTCATTCACCACAATCAACCTTCCGTCCACTTTGGAAATCTCAAACTTTCCCCGATAAGAAGGCTGCCCACAGGCACGTTCTATAGATGTCAGTGTAATTCTTCCGTTGCTGTTTACCGGAGTAATATATACTCTTCCTTCCTGCATCCATTCACTGTCTGCCGTCAACTCTATGGTAGTTCCTGCCTTTACGGTTTCTTCGGTATCTCCATGCTTTACTAGCGTATCTTCGGTCACCTGCATGCTTACATTATCATGAAAAATCTCTGCATATCCGGTGCTTTTAATTAATACTCTGATATTCTGCATATCCGGTGTTTTTCTCACCAGCGCTGCACACAGCTTTCCATCTCCCACCACAAACTCTGCCAAATCATAACCTACCACCAGGTCTCTTTTTCCGCCCACAGAAAGTTCTCCATAAGTTCTATAAATAGAAAATCCTTCTTCATATTGTAACTTTCCGTATCCTTCAATTTCTACCCCTTCATCATTTAGAGACAGAATCTTGCCATGAATCAAGTCTTTTTTCAGTGCAACATTTTTTACCTGCCCATCTCCAACAGTAATATCTGCAATAGTTTCCTCAACATTTTCTTCCAAAGGCACATCAGTTAGTTCCATATAACCATCCATGGTATAAATGCGAAGCACATTATTGCTATAGTTATCCAGCCAAACATTCTTTACTACAGCATCCTCTTGATTTTCTTCAATCTTATATATTATAACCTTATCATACATTAAATAACGGTTATTTCTATATTTTTCTTTTGAAAGATCAATTCCCTGATATTCCACCAAACCTTTTTCTGTATATACTTTGTTTTTATTTTCATCTCCGGATACTTCTGAAATTATAGTATAATCTGCCTGATAAACCATCTCTGACATTTCTAGTTTTTCAACACAGGCCATATATATGGTAAGCCATTCTTCTTCTGTAAGCTTTTTCTTTTCTCCCTTTCCGCTGATTGGATATACAGCTGCATTTCCACACAATTCACTGTAAATTTCTCTGCCTTTGCTGACAGTAACGTATTTTTCATTATCCCAAAATGCATCATCAAAAGTTTTATCTGTAATATATTCCAGAAGTCTGGAAGCATCTTCCGATGTAATGTATTCGCCCCCCTCGTTCTGATTCTTATTTGTATTGACTGCCACGATCAACATAACACTCAATAACAACATACACAAAACAATTGCAATACACTTTTTCCGGATTCGTTCATCTTTCATATTATTTAATCTCAACTTTTCTGCCTCCCTATTTTCAGCAATATATTTCATGTCCCATTCTGTTTGTCCACGATACTATCAATATATGCACCTTATCCTTTGTTTCATACCGTTCTAAAAGATTTCCTGTCTGATAATAGAAATATTCCATTTAGCTTAGTATTCACACAAAAAGATGGGAAGCAATATTGCTTCCCATCTTAATAACCCAAAATGCCGGTTCCTGCATTTTGACGCCTAGCAGTGCTAGGTGGGTAACCGCAACATTTCTTCAGTCTTCCGCTGCACAATGACGGCTTGACATCCAATTTGCAATATAGGAATCCCATAAACGTAAATGTAGGTTCAAAATAACAGGAGTATCGAACACCTCAGGACTTATTCATGTCTTGATTATACCTTAGTATATGCTAATTTTCAAGCATTAATTCATCACTTGTAAAGAAAACGTAATATTTCGCTATATCTCACAAATTTTCATATGAATTCTTTGCAGATATACCTCTTGACATCTCCAAAAGATATGTTCCCTGCATAATTACAAAGCAGCATTTCTGGTATCGAAAATTATAAAAATCACTGTGCCCTTTGGACACAGTGATTTTTATCCGCAACAACGGAAAATCAGCAAAATGCTTTCTATTGTTTATAGTAATTATTAACTTAAAAATTAGATTTCGTTAACAATCTTTTCTAATGCTGCTAAAGCTTCATCTGGAAGTTTATCATATCCTTCCTTCTTTTCTGCAAAATCTTTTACAGCTTTTACACGTGTTTCCATAGCTGCTTTCAATTCAGCAACATAAGAAGCATCCTGTAAATCAGGCGTAAAATCAGCTGTCTTTCCAGACCAATCATTCATAATTTCGATATCCTCGAAATTACCCCATTTTTCAAACTTAGCTTTTCCCTCTACAATTGTTTCAAGGATTCCTAAAGTATCTGCTGGTTTAACTTTTGTTCCCATGAAATCACCTGTATTAACAATGTAGCAGTCCACGTTCTTTTCTTCTACTAACTTTTTGAACTTTTCATAATCATTTACTAATGGGTAAGTTCTGAATGGATTAGCATATGGTACGATACGGATTGCATTTAAGTCTGTTCCAGCTGCAACACGTTCTGCAGTAGAAGTCTTTGTTGCAAGTGTAGCACCCATAACAGAAGCTAAAGCTGCACCCTTTAACTTAACTACTGGTGGAATGGTAGGATCTTTCATAATCCAGAAGATTGCGTTTACAGGAGCATCAATCTTATCTACTCGGTTTGGTGACCACAATTTAGATTTGATAGCACGTCCATTACCATTTCTGATATCTTCTGTTACTAACTGAATCTTACCATCTTCATCTAACGTTGCAGAGCAGTTCTGTGCTGTTAACAGATACTCATTGTCTGGACATCCCGTAGGATAATCTGCTGTCTTATCAAAATATGTTGGCTCTAATGCTACAGATGCACATGTATCTGTGTTGATGATAAATGCATCATCATGAAGAACCTTGATTTCATATTTTCCACCATGCTTAGCATGTGTAAGTGTTGACTTACCGGAGCCTGATAAACCATAAACAGAGGCAACAAACTTTCTTCCGTCATTTAATATATATTCTTTCTGTCCGCCATGACATGATGCGTAACCATTTCTGTTGGCAAGAGCCCAAACCATAGTAAGAGTGCCTTTTTTATGTTCGCCAAAGTATCTCATACCGAGAATAGCAGCACAGTTTTCCTTTGTATCAAAATAACAAAGTGTAAGCGGATCGCTTAAACAGCTGTAATCAACATCAGGAGCATCATGTGGAGCCCACTGTGGGTCTGAGAAAATGTAAATGTCAGGTTCTTTTCCATCTCCAACCGGTTTAGAATTCTTATACATCTTAACATATTCATCTGACATATACTGGAAGTTAATCATCCAGTTGTAAAGAATATTTTCTTCCCCTTCTGGAATAAGAAGATGAGCTTTTACCATAAATTCCGGATCAAGACCTACGAAACATTCTGCATGATACATTGTTTTCCAGCGTGTTTCATAAATTGCATCCATAACTACTTTATCCAGTTTTACTTCATCAACACCTGGTTCACCTTTAATACGACGTGCTGCTGCGTAACGTCCTGTTACAGCACCATCATTAAATAATAATACTTTAGCGTCTTTTTCAAGACCAAATGTCTCACCGTCTTTTACAGGCATATCTGTAACGATTGTTCCAGGTGAATTCTTCGCTAATTCATAAGCTTCCTTTAAAGTATTTACTTTTACCACGTTGTTTCCGTAGAAAGCAGCCTCGATGATAGAACGGGTTTTTGAGAAACCTGGTTTTCCAGCACCGATTTCAGCAATTGGATAATACGCTTTTGTTGACATGTTGTGTCCTCCTTCATGATTTATATTTCCCTTTTAGAGAATTTAAAAAGTGGAAAGCCTACTGAAAATTTCCCCCAGCTATGCCACTATTTGTTCATGATTATCGCATTTTTTTTGAATTTTGTCAACAATCCATATATTTTTTTAAACCTTTTTATATAAATCTCTCATAAATCCTAGTTCTTTTTACCCCTTACATTTCAATTTCTTTTGTATATTCTGCCAGCCACTGCCGTTCTTCCTCTGTCATATATTGAGAAAGTTTTTCATACACTTGTTTCTGATATGAGTTTACTAATTCCACATCCTTTTTTTCCATATAAGCTGTATCTATCGCTTCCCTCTCCACAGGAACAAAAGTAAGACATTCAAACTTCATAAACTGTCCCCACTGGTTCTCCACATCCTTTACACACAATAGTTCATTTTCAATCCGTATGCCATACTCATTTTCCAAATATACACCTGGTTCATCCGTGGTAATCATGCCTTCTTCCAATTCACATTCCGGCAGCCCCTTGCTCCGCCTCCACCGAAAAGCATTTGGGCCTTCATGAACATTTAAAATATGCCCCACGCCATGACCGGTTCCGCACCGATAGTCAATATAATGTTCCCACAAAGGTCCCCTTGCCAAAATATCCAGATTTCTTCCGGTACATCCATATAAAAACCGTGCATTCATGAGCCGTAGCATTCCTACCAGCGTCAGCGTATAATGCTTCTTCATTTCCGGTGTCAGACTGCCCACTGCAATAGTTCTTGTCACATCCGTAGTTCCTTCTTTATACTGTCCGCCGGAATCCACTAAGAGAAAACCTTCTTTTTCTATCACTGCACTGCCTTCCGGTCTCGCACTATAATGCATCATTGCCGCATTAGCACCGTAGGCTGAAATAGTCTCAAAGCTTAAATCAAAACAGTTTTCACTATCTTTGCGCAGTTTATCCAAATAACATTCTGCCTCATATTCTGTAATACCCGTTCCCGCCTTAGTTTTTACATAATGAATAAATCTAGTAACTGCCAGACCATCCCTTATATGTGCTTTTCTGGTATTTTCAATCTCTGTCTTATTTTTCACTGCCTTCATTTTGGTGGAAGGATTCATTCCGTTTTTAATAATGCA
>CASEML010000159.1 GCA_949289145.1 uncultured Eubacteriales bacterium
TCTATTTCATTTTGTTGTAATTTTCTTATAATTTCCCTTTTTTTCATTGTTTCTCCCCGTTTTTCCCATACTTATGTTTTTATATCATTTCTTCTTAAATTATAGTTTATCCTATCCATATTTGTCCAGAAGAATTCTTAAAACCCGAATTGTTATTATCGCTAAAGTTAATCTATGAATTTTATGAGTTTTTACTAAATAAAAGAAAAGCAAGAATGATAGCCATCAAAACTATATTACTTGCTTACTATGTATACGAAACGATCCATTAATTAAAATTGTTCCTCTTATTTATTACTCATCCAATCATATATCGTGAGATTTAAAAACACCTGCTTCCATAGCTCAGTCGGTAGAGCACTTCACTCGTAATGAAGGGGTCGCCGGTTCAAGTCCGGCTGGGAGCTTTATCAAAAAATCCTTAATTCACAACAAAAGATAAAACCAAAAGCATTCCTTTTTGGAATGCTTTTTTGACGTTTGACTAACGCCTATGTAAGAAAAAAATGCAAGTTCCTTTTCTTTTATCTACTTAACAGAGGAAAGTTTCATTCACCTAGTTTTCCTTCTCCTGTTCCGAAAATTCCTTCAAGAGCATCTGGCGATACTCCTTATCCTCTGCCACACGCTTCACATCTTCTATTCTTCCAAGAGCAAACAATTTTTGAATCAATTGCGCAAGCAAATTTTCTCCTTGCTGGATTCCTTGTTGCATTCCCTGCTGAATTCCTTGTTGGATTCCTCTGTTCTCAATTCGATCTAATACATCGCACATATTACAAGGACCTCCTTTCTTTCCATCCTTCCATGCATCCTCAAACCGATGATCTCCTGTCATTACACTTAATAGCTGCAACGTTTCTTGTACATGTACAAATTCCTGTGGTTCTGGAATATAATCTCCTTTTTCCCGCTTTTGCACAAAGTAATCTGCCACAATTCGGAAATCACTCTGAAATAAATTCACCTGCTTTCTCGATAGGAAAGCAATTTCAAACAAATTAACTTTGTAGTCATTCACAAACGGTCGAAATCGCATATCGAGTAGGAGTTATTCTACTCATTCTATTGATAACCGTTTTATTGCAATCGCAAACAATAGCATTGTTACACATGGAATTACATTGGAAGCCATACCAAGTTCAATTCCTGCGTATTCTGCTACGATTCCAATAATCCAAGGCATAATAATTGCTCCACTGCTGGCTACTGGAAGCATAACTCCCATACTAGTTACGCTAGTCATACGTCCTGCACTGGCAACTGCAGTAGGATTCATTCCTGCCATAGAAAATGCAAAGGCAAATAGTAATAAAATAGCTGCCATCTGTGTGTTTGCCATCATCAAACCAACATAGAAAATAATACATCCAATTCCCATTTTAATCATAGCAGAAGATGCATTTTTAATTGGAATTACAAAGGCAATCAATATTCTGGCAATTAACGTTGCACTCCACATAATTGTTACAGTATAAGGGCTGAGTTCTCCAGAAATCATGCCGCTTCCTTTAAAATAAGTAACTAACCACCCAGTAACACTTGTTTCTGCTGCATTTTGAGAGAATAAAAGCCCTGTAATGAGCCAAAACTTTTTATCCTTAAGAAAACTCCAATCGGTTGTCTTTACTTTCTGCGTTTCTTTGGTATCCATAGGAGTTAAGATAAAAACGATCCATAACAATATACCACAAGCAGCTAGTACAAACATAGGTAATGCTCTGCTTCCATTTAATGCCACAGCGATAAGAAATGGACAAAGCAAAGCACCAAAGGCATAACAGCTGTGCATGAAATTCATGCTTTTTGTTCTATTTTTGGAATTATTTCCTACTAAAATGGTACATGTATTGATGGTGCTTCCTTTGGCAACTCCAACTAGAAAAAAGGCGAGCATAAGAATTCCAACCCATCCCGATAAACCCATTAACCAATAGCCGCATCCATACCCAAAGGTCAATAGTATTACTGTTTTTTTCATACCAAGTTTGCTTGGAAGAATTCCTGCTGCAAATCCTGCTAAAAGGTTACCAATATTCATAAAGGATAATAAGGTTCCCGTCATGCTATAAGCAAACCCATAAGATTCCTGTAAAATACTAACAATCACCCCGCTGCTGATTGCACAAATACCACTAAGAAAAAATGTAAAAAGCCCCGCCGTTCTTTGCATTGTTTGTTTTTTCTCCATAAGATTTCTCCCCATATATGTTTTATAAATCCAATTTTAAGTCATTGGGACGAATCCATTGTTTCTTACGGAAGTATAAAGAAAGGAAATATGTAATTACGGCTGGAAGAATAAATGAGATTAAGATTAATCCAGTCCAATCCCATGTAGTAATTGCTGTTTTTACTCCATTATTAATATCTGTAATCCATCCAGTATAAACCCCAATCTGTCCTACTAATCCACAGGTTCCCATACCTGAAGCAATTGCTGCACCA
>CASEML010000160.1 GCA_949289145.1 uncultured Eubacteriales bacterium
GGGTATAATCTTTTTGTAATGTAATAGGTAGTAGCATACTTATATTTTACACCAACTGCCGAATTCTTTCGAGGTTTGGCAGTTATTTTTTTGCACAGAAAAGGAGCTGCGCACTAATTACTTAGTGCGACAGCCCCATAATTATCCGATTATGGACATTTTTCTAATATTCTTTATAATAAAAGAATTTTATATGGCAGTAATGGGATTGTATCTCAAAAAGAAAAAGAATATTTGGAACGGTGCCCAGTGGCACGGAAAGATATGTACTGTTGTGGTGGATATTGGAATTTTTATTCTGCTTCTATTTCCCGAGCTTTCTTATGAGATGGCACATATTCTGGTGGATATTATGGTTATCTGCATTATTTTCTCACTGGTAAAATATGTTCGTTATCATCTTGCTGTCCTTGGAAAGAACCGTAACAAGAAAAGGACTTTGTCATGGCAGAGGGGTATTATTTTCGTTATTGGATATTTCCTGCTGGGAGCAGCACTTCCTTATCTGTATCAGCCCGAGGTGAAGACAGATTATAAAAAAAATTTTGAACCGTCACAATTCTATGCAGAGAATCGTTCCTGTGATAGGGCAGCGGTGATTGAAGATAACGGAGAAGCGCTGGTAGAGAGACTGCGCATGATAGAGAACGCACAGCATAGTATCATTTTGTCTACTTTTGATTTTCGCTCAGATACTTCAGGCAAGCAGATGTTGGCCGCATTAAAAGAAGCAGCAGGCAGAGGGGTTCAGGTAAAGATTGTTCTTGACGGTTTTAATTTTCTGCTGAGAGCAAAAGGGAATCCGTACTTTCGTGCAGTAGCAAATATGGAAAATGTGGAATTCCGAATTTATAATCCGTTAAACTTTCTTACACCTTGGAAAGCCATGAGCAGGATGCATGATAAATATGTGATCGCAGATGAAGAGGTGTATTTGCTGGGCGGGCGCAATACGTTCGATTATTTTCTGGGAAATCAGAAGGGGCATAAAAATTACGACAGGGATGTTCTGGTTTATAATACCGGGGGAGCAGAGAGCTCTATTTATCAGGTACTTAACTATTTTCAGCGGATTTGGGATCAGAGAGAATGTAAGCCATGGAAGCCGGAAAAAGGAAGTATACGTTCTTTCGAGATAATAAAAGCTTCGGAAGAACTGCAGTCTATTTATGATACTATGAAAAAACAGCATGAAGAATGGTTCCAACCTGCCGATTACGTGAAAAACACAGTTCCAGTCAATAAAATAACTTTGATTTCAAATCCCACGGAATTATATTCTAAAGAGCCACAAGTATTTTACGGTTTATGCAGACTTATGGAAGAAGCTAAGGAAAGTGTGGTAGTGCATACCCCATATATCATGTGTAATGATATGATGTACCGTTCCTTTTACAATATCAGCAAGCAGGGGATTCCGGTTACAATTATGACCAATTCCTCGAAAAACAATGGAAATCCTTTTGGAGCAGTAGATTATGTGCTTCACAAAGAAGAAATATTAGAAACAGGGGTCGACATTCTTGAGTATGAAGGCGGTATTTCCTATCATGGAAAGAGTGTTGTCATAGATGATAATATGGCGATAATCGGTTCTTTTAATATGGACATGAAAAGTGTGTACCAAGATACGGAACTGATGCTTGCCATAAATAGCAAAGAACTTTGCAGCCAGTTAATGGACAATCTGGAGACTTATCATAAGGATACATCTGTTGCAGTGTCGGATAAGGACGAATGGAAGACCTTACTTCAATGCCAGACATCTGTCCAAGGCCGGCTTCAGCGGCGTGTAATCATGTTTCTGGATCCTTTGGTGAGATTTTTAATGTAAGCAGGAAAGCAGGTAAATACGGATATTATACACGACAAACGCATGAGTAAATAATTTATGAACATTTCCCTTTTTTCTGATACAATAAAAAGAAAAAGGAGAATGCATATGGAAGAATTATTACAATGGATGGAGTATATTGAAGATGTTCGTCAGAAAAGAAAAGTCA
>CASEML010000161.1 GCA_949289145.1 uncultured Eubacteriales bacterium
AAAACAAGAATCCTTAGACAATCAGAATCAGGTAGAAGCAATAAAAGACGTGAAAGATATGGTGAAGGAAGCTTATGGAGTGGAAGATGGCAGTGAGGAACAGCAGAAGCTGGAAGAAATAGAAGCCTTAAGGGAGAAACAAAAGTCTGGGGAAGTATTAACAGACAAGGAATTGGAACGCTTGAACACAACTGACGATTTGACAGATTATCAGAAACTTATGTTGGAGTATGATGATGCCATTGATGAATACGCAAAGCGGGCAGCGGATTCTGCAAGGTTAGCACAGTCTCACGGTAGTGCAGTAGAGGGTATGAAGCAGGCACTTTTAAAGGTACATCCCATGGTTGACGCTTCAAAACAGGCAAACGAAATCATGAAAAACGCATGGAAAGAAGAACAGAACACTTTGTTAGCGGAAATGAAAGAAAATTACGACGAAAAAGTGGAAGAAGAAAAAGAAAAGGCAGAAGAAGCCAAAGAAAAGAACGAAGAATTGCATAGTGATTCCAAAGAAAAAACGCAGGGGGAGGAATTACAGGCGGTTTTTGCGGCGGTCACAGAGGCGGAACAACAGCAAAACGCAAAGAAGAATGGTCTGATGTTGGAAGAAGATGTAAAAGGAATTGAAGTGGACGAAAGCGTCTAGCAGAAGGAATTGAAGTGGACGAAAGCGTCTAGCAGATCGAATCATTCAAATTATCAGTTACTTATGGTTGGTGTATTGGTATGCAAGAGGGGCTGCTGCCGCTGATATCTCAGCGGCAGCAGCCTTATGTTACTAGGGAAAACGGCTTAGGCCTCCCAGCGCCCGGAAGCACCGCACGGAAGTACCAACCCACTGTCTTTTACCGGCAATCCGATTTCGTCTGCGGTTACATGACCTCCCAAGTGTTTCAACTCTGTGGACAAAATGTAAGTGAGCACAGAGGGAGCCAGTCCTGTGGTATAAGAGTTGATTAGGAAAAACAGCGGATTTTCAGCAAGAATCTGAGTACATAATTTTACAAATGGATACAGCGATTCTTCGATTTTCCAGATTTCTCCCTTGGGTCCTCTGCCATACGAAGGAGGGTCCATAATGATGGCATCATATTTATTACCTCTGCGTATTTCCCGTTCCACAAATTTTACGCAGTCGTCCACCAGCCAGCGGATTGGGGCATCTGCCAGACCGGAGGATCTGGCATTTTCCTTAGCCCAGTTTACCATTCCCTTGGAGGCATCTACATGAGTGACACTGGCACCGGCGGAGGCGGCGGCAAGAGTGGCGCCGCCAGTGTAGGCAAAAAGATTTAAGACTTTTACCGGGCGGTCCGCCTGACGGATCTTATCAGAGAACCAGTCCCAGTTTACTGCCTGTTCCGGGAAAAGTCCGGTGTGTTTGAAACTGAAAGGCTTTAACTGGAAGGTTAAATCTTTATAATGAATACTCCACTGTTCGGGCAAGTCGAAAAATTCCCATTCGCCACCACCTTTAGAGCTTCTGTGATAATGGCCGTTTTTCTTTTTCCAGTTTTTATTTTCACGTTTGGTATCCCAGATAACCTGTGGGTCCGGGCGTACCAAAATATAGTTTCCCCAGCGTTCTAATTTCTCACCTCGGGAGGTATCTAATACCTGGTAGTCTTTCCAATGATCTGCAATCCACATAATTGTTTCCTTTCTTTTGAATTACACTCTAAAATATCTTAGTAATCATAACATAAAAGCTTTGGGTGTTCAATTTCTGCCTCAAAAAATATACGAAAAAATTGTAACAGTTCAACATTATTGGTTATCAGGACGCCCAGAGTGGATACCATTCTGAGCGTCCTGATAACCAATAATGTTGAACTGTTACAAAAATTTGAAAAATTTTGAAAAAAGTACTTGCATTTTTAAAGAACATCAAGTATAATCATATTTGTGCTTAAGGAAAGCAAATAACTGATGGGCTATCGCCAAATGGTAAGGCACTGGACTCTGACTCCAGCATTTCAAGGTTCGAATCCTTGTAGCCCAGTTAATTATGAGAGAATGGATGTTGTCCATTCTCTTGTTTTATATGTGGCATCTTGACATTTTAGGGAAACAGAAGCAAAATAAAAAGAGCAGGTTAGTATAAGATTAGCAGAAAGTGACAGGGATAAGTGATGTATGAATTTGACAGCCGTGTCAGATATAGCGAAACGGGAAAAGACGGAAAATTAACATTGGAAGCAATTTTAAACTACTTTCAAGATTGTACCACATTTCATTCAGAAGAAATTGGGTATGGAATTGAGTTTTTGGCAGAGCAGAAAAAGGTATGGGTTTTGCTGTCATGGCAGATTGTAGTAGAAAGATATCCAAAGTTTGGAGAAAAGATAAAAATAGCCACCAAAGCTTATGATTTTAAGCGTTCCTTTGGCTATCGAAACTTTATGATGTATGATGAAAATAATGTGTGTACTGCCTATGCCAATTCTGTATGGCTTTATATGGATACAGAAAAAATGAGGCCGGTACCAGTGAATCAGGAGCAGGCAGAACGATATCATATAGAAGAAAAACTTCCTATGAAATATGCAGACATGAAAATTGTGATTCCGGAGGCAGCGGCAATTCAGTGTCCGGCTTATCGTGTACAGAATTATCAGATTGACACCAACGGTCATGTAAATAACGGACAGTATCTGAACATGGCATACGCAGCCATAGGGGAAGAAATTTTGGTGAAACAGATGCGGGCAGAATACAGGAAATCAGCCATGGCAGGTGATTTGATTCAGCCGGTAGTGTACAAAGTAGCGGATCACTATGTTGTAACATTAAATAATGAAGAAAACAAAGCCTTTGCTGTTATAGAGTTTCTCTTGGCATAAGGCAGGAAAGCAGGAAAATATGTTAAAGTTAGGAAAAAAGCAGACGTTGGTAGTTATCAAGGAAGTGGAATTTGGTGTCTATCTGGCGGAAAAAATGAACAGTGAAGAAAAAGTGCTGTTACCTAGAAGACAGGTACCGAAAGGATTGGAAGTGTCTGACCCCATAGAAGTGTTTTTGTACAAAGATTCTTCCGACCGTATGATAGCTACGGTAAAAGAACCATATATTCAGATTGGTAAACCAGCGGTACTCAAGGTAAAAGAAGTGACAAAAATTGGTGCCTTTTTAGACTGGGGGCTGGAAAAGGACTTACTGCTTCCGTTTAAAGAACAGAAATACCAAGTAAAAGCGGGAGATTCCTGTTTCGTATGCCTTTATGTGGATAAGAGCAGCAGACTTTGTGCTACTATGAACGTCTATGGACATTTGAGAACCGATTCACCTTATATGAAGGATGATATAGTCAAAGGAATCGTGTATGAGGTGACCAAAGATTTTGGAGTATATGTGGCAGTAGATTATATGTATTCTGCAAGAATTCCTAAGAAGGAGATTTTTGGGAAAATGCATATAGGTGATACCATCGAAGCCAGAGTCAGTGCAGTAAAAGAAGACGGAAAACTGGATTTAAGCCTGCGCCAGAAAGCATATTTGCAAATGGATGAGGATGCGGAATATATTTTGAAGGAGTTGGAGGCAAGAGGCGGAAGTTTTCCGTTTACAGATAAAACAGTTGCCCCGGAAGATATTAAGGAACAGTTTCATATGAGCAAAAATGCTTTTAAAAGAGCCATAGGCCACTTGCTGAAGGCAGGAAAAATCGAGATAACATCAGATATAATAAAAATGAAATAATATGGTTTTATAAAAAAACATAACGTAACAGTTCAGCCTACGCCATTCGCAAAATCGCACTGCGTGCTTTCCGCTGCTTCGCAGCTACGTTTGCTTATATACAGGCGTTTGGCTCATGGTATGTCATACAAGTGCATTTTATGCCAGCATAATGCACTTGTATGACATACCATGGCTGAACTGTTACGCCATGACATAAATAAATTATATATGGAGGAAAACAACATGAAAAAAGCAATTAGTACACCAAACGCGCCAGCAGCCATTGGACCATATTCACAGGCAATCGAGATAAATGGAATGATCTATACTTCCGGTGTGATTCCTGTAAATCCTGCAACTGGAGAGATTCCTGTTACAGTAGAAGAACAAGCAGAACAGGCGTTTACTAATATGGCGGCATTGCTAAAAGATGCAGGAAGCAGTATGGAAAACGTAGTAAAGACTACGGTATTTATCAAGAATATGGAAGATTTTGGAAAGATCAATGAAATTTATGCAAAATATTTTACCGGCGTATTTCCTGCACGTTCTTGCGTAGAAGTGGCAAGAATTCCAAAAGATGTGTTTTTGGAAGTGGAAGCAATAGCCATCAAATAATTGAATCGGCCATATGAAGGGATGATATGGATGAAGATAAAAAATATTGCAGATACCGGGAAATTTTTGCAGATTATTGATAGCTGCAGCGGTAAGGTGGAATTAGTTACCGGCGAAGGCGACTGTCTGAACTTAAAATCCAAATTATCACAGTATGTTTCTTTGGCAGGTATTTTGGCTGACAAGGAAATGAAAGATTTGGAATTAGTTGTATATGAGGAAGACGATAGAAGACGTTTGGAAACTTTTCTGGCAGATTGTAAATAACTAAATGGAAAACGAGAGAAAGCCTTATTTAGTTTTCTCTCGTTTTTTGAATCCGTAAATTACACAGAAACATCAATATTGCTTCCCACATTAGGATTTACGGATAATTCCATCATTTTTATCATATTTTCTCCGGCGGCTTCTGCGGTGTCGAGGGACATGCTTAAAACAGCCGTGCTGACGGCATTCATCAGACTTGTTTGACTTAGGGAAATAGAAATTTCAGAAATATCCATATAAAGCCCTCCTTTTTATTTATTGTATCGGAAGATACAGGAAAAATCCATATACAAAAGTTACGAAAAAAATCACAAAAAAAGTTATTTTTCACTTTATTTTTTGGTTAAATTGTATTAAAATATTTTTATAGCGGCAAGACGATAGGCGTACTCTTTTGGAAAATCGGGGTGTGAAAAGTGGTACGTGTGAAATAGGAGGTTATTACTATGATATCAAATCAGATTTTACAAAATACGATTGATGGACTGAAAAACATTACAAGAATCGAACTTGGTATTGTTGATACAGAAGGACATGTACTGGCAACTACCGTGGAGGGAATTGAAGAATGTGGAGGGGCGATTACCGCTTTTGCTGAATCACCAGCGGAGAGCCAGGAGGTACAGGGGTATCAGTTTTTTAAGGTCTATGACGATAATCAGTTGGAGTACATATTAATTGCCAGCGGCACCAATGATGATGTTTATTTGGTGGGAAAAATTGCAGCTTTTCAAATTCAAAATCTTTTGGTAGCATATAAGGAGCGGTTTGATAAAGATAACTTTATTAAAAATCTGCTGTTAGATAACTTGCTGCTGGTGGATATTTACAATCGTTCCAAAAAACTTCACATTGACACAGAGGCAAGGCGTGTGGTATTTATTGTGGAGGCGAAGCATGATAAGGATGGAAAATTATTGGAAAACGTCAGAGGTCTTTTTGGCGGAAAATCAAAAGATTTTGTTACTGCGGTAGATGAAAAAAATATTATTGTAGTAAAAGAACTGGCAGAAAGCGACACCTATGATGATATGGGCAAGATTGCCAAAGTGATTTTAAATGTATTTCAGGAGGATAATTGCGAAGCACATGTGGCTTATGGTACAATCGTAAATGAGATAAAGGAAGTGTCCCGTTCTTATAAAGAAGCCAAGATGGCATTGGACGTGGGAAAAATATTCTTCAGCGAAAGAGATGTGATTGCCTACAGTTCCTTAGGCATTGGACGTTTGATCTATCAGCTTCCGATTCCGCTATGTAAAATGTTCATCAAAGAAATTTTTGATGGAAAATCACCGGATGAATTTGATGAAGAAACATTGACAACTATCAATAAGTTTTTTGAAAACAGCCTGAATGTATCAGAAACATCCCGGCAGCTTTATATTCACAGGAACACTTTGGTATACAGATTGGATAAGTTACAAAAGAGTACCGGTCTGGATCTCAGGGTCTTTGAGGATGCGATCACATTTCGCATTGCATTGATGGTTGTACGGTATATGAAATATATGGAAACATTTGAATATTAACAATGCGTACAAATACTAAGTATCCAGGGGTGGGGATTATACCGGAAGGCAGAGTTCCACCTCTGGATATTTGAGGGTAAAGGTGTTTGTGTAAGGAGGAACAAAAATGATTATTCTTGATAACGTAAGTAAGAGTTATGCAAGCGGTCAGCCTGCCCTGAACGGAATTGATCTGCATATTAAACGGGGAGAGTTCGTTTTTATTGTGGGAAACAGTGGCTCAGGCAAATCCACACTTATAAAATTACTTTTAAAGGAATTAGAGCCTACGGAAGGTAAAATTACGGTGAATGGAAATGAGTTAGGAACCATGAAAAGAAGATATATTCCTAAGTACCGTAGAAATATTGGAGTGGTATTTCAGGATTTCCGTCTTTTAAAGGATAGAAATGTATATGAAAATATTGCGTTTGCCCAGCGGATTATACAAACACCTACCAGAGAAATCAAAAAGCAGGTGCCGAAAATGTTGTCTATGGTGGGGCTGGCAGAAAAGTACAAGTCTTATCCCAAACAGCTGTCTGGTGGAGAACAGCAGAGAGTGGCACTGGCAAGAGCTCTAGTAAACAGTCCGGAACTTCTTTTGGCGGACGAGCCTACCGGAAATCTGGATCCTAAGAATTCTTGGGAAATTATGAAGTTATTAGAACAGATTAATAAAAAAGGGACTACGGTTTTAGTGGTAACCCATAACAGAGAAATTGTAGATGCAATGCAGAAAAGAGTTGTTACAATGCAGAAAGGAATCATTGTAAGCGACGAAGAAAAAGGTGGGTATATATATGAGGATTAGTGGTGTATGGTATACCATCAAACAAGGCTTGAAAAATATTTACAAGAATAAAATGTTCTCACTGGCATCCATTGGAACTATGGCATCCTGCATTTTCTTGTTTGGTGTATTTTTTGCTGTAGTAGCGAATTTTAAAAGCGTCATGAGTGAAATAGAATCCGGAGTGGCAATCACTGTGTTTTTCGAGCAGGGCCTGTCTGAGGAAGAAATTCTTCAGATTGGCACAAAGATAGAGAAGCGCTCCGAAGTTTCAGATATACATTATGTGTCGGCGGAAGCGGCATGGGATCAGTTTAAAAGTGAATATTTCGGCAATAAGCCGGAACTGGCAGACGCTTTTGCAGACGACAATCCATTGGCGGATTCTGCCAATTATCAAGTGTATTTAAATGATGTATCACAGCAGGCAGATTTGGTAAAATATGTGGAATCTATAGAGGGAGTTCGGGAAGTGAAGGCATCTGATACAGTGGCAAATACATTGACCAGTTTTAATATTCTGGTTGGTTATGTATCGGTAGCGATTATTGTGATTCTTATGGGTGTATCTGTTTTCCTGATCAGCAATACGGTAACTATCGGTATTGCGGTAAGAAAGGAAGAAATCGCTATAATGAAATTGATTGGAGCCACAGATTTCTTTGTAAAAGCACCGTTTATTGTGGAAGGTGTTGTGATTGGTCTGATAGGGTCCGGACTGCCGCTGCTGGTATTACATTATTTTTATAATAACGTAGTGGTTTATGTGAATGACAAATTTATGGGAATCAGTAACTGGCTGCATTTTATTTCTGTGGGAGAAGTATTTGACAGTCTGGTTCCGATTTCTCTTTGTCTTGGAGTGGGAATTGGATTTTTAGGAAGCTTTGTAACTATAAGAAAGCATTTGCGTGTATAGTTTTAAAGGAGAATCGTATGAAGAAAAAACAGGTATTGGCAACAGTATTATGTGCAGTGTGCTTGGTCAATATGGCAGGTTCTGTTTATGCAGTGGAAGAGGATAGCAGTAATACGGCCGCAGCAACGGCTGAGCCAACAGAGGCTTCGGCGAAAGTAACTGCAGCCCCTACCGCTGTGGCAGTAAAAAAGGCGAATCAGGCTGTAGATTCTGCAAAAGAAGAAAAAGCTACTATGGAAAAAAGTTTGGATGCAGCAAAGCAGATGCTGCAGGATTTAGAAACCATGAAAAGCAATGTGGAAAGTAAAGTGGCAGAACTGGATACAGAATTGGCCAGTGTCACTGCACAGCTAGAGGAACTTCAGAAACAACTTCAGGATAAGATACAGGAAATTGAGAACACAAAAGAAGAGATTTCAAAAGCTAAAGCTGTGGAAGAAAAACAGTATGAAGATATGAAAGTGCGCATAAAATATATGTATGAGCAGGGAAATACTCAGTACGCAGCATTAATTTTAGAGTCACAATCCATTGCAGATTTTTTGAACAAAGCAGATTATGTTGCCAGTATTTCGGAATATGACAGAGAGATGCTGGAAAAATATGAGGAAACAAGAAAAGAGATTGAAGAATTAGAGGCACGTCTTGTAGTGGAACAGCAGGAGCTTGAAGCTCAGGAAAAGGAAACGAAAGACAAGGCAGAAGCCATTGAGGTTCTAGTAGCTGCCAAGCAGGCGGAACTTGAAACGGTAAATGGGCAGATAGCCAGCAAGGAGCAATTGATTGCAGAGTACGAAGCTGATATTGCAGAGCAGAACAGAGTAATTCAGGAACTGGAGGCAGCTGCTAAAAAAGCAGAGGAGGAGGCAGCTCAGACAGGTTCCGCTACACAAAAGTATGATGGAGGTGTTTTTGCATGGCCATGTCCGGCATATACGAGAATTTCCAGTCCCTTTGGATATCGTATGCACCCCACTCTTGGAGTTGTGAAATTCCATAATGGTGTGGATTTGGCGGCACCGGCAGGTTCAGCGATTTTGGCAGCTTACGACGGAACGGTAATCAGTGCGGCATACAATGATTCTATGGGAAATTATGTAATGATAAACCACGGCGATGGTATTTATACTATTTATATGCATGCCTCTGCATTATATGTAAGTTCAGGGCAGAAGGTAAGCAAAGGTGATACCATAGCAGCGGTAGGCACCACAGGCCGTTCTACCGGAAATCATTTACATTTCGGAGTACGTGTCAATGGACAATATGTGGACCCTATGGGTTATATCAGTAAATAATAAGACTTGGAGGATATCATGGAGGAAAAGATAAGTAATTATAAGCAAGAAGAACCGGGGGAGGAACAGAAAAAAATTTTTTGGGGCAATGGCAAAAAAGTATTGCTTGTGGTGGCCGCAGTAGCGATTGCATTTGTAGTAGGAAGGTATACGGCAGGATTTGGCGGCAGTGACGATTCCATTATTACCAAAGCAGTGATGCAGAAGGCAGAGGCCATTCAGCAGGTGATTGAGAAGTTGTACCTGGAAGAAGAAAATGTGCAGGATGTGCAGGAAGGTATATACAAGGGAATGGTAAATGCACTGGGGGATCCATATTCTGTGTACTATACCAAAGAAGAGTACGAGGCTTTTCAGGAGTCTTATATAGGAGAATACTGTGGCATAGGAGCATCCTTGCTGCAAAATGCAGATACGGGACTGATCACCATTGTAAAAACGTTTAAAGGTTCACCGGCTCAGGAAGCGGGTTTGAAAACAGATGATATTTTATATAAGGTAGAAGGGGAAGAAGTTACCGGGGAAGATTTATCAGAGGTAGTGGCAAAAGTGAAGGGAAAAGAAGGCACTACAGTAAACATTACCATTATGCGCGGCAGCGAAGAAATAGATTTAGAATTGGTGCGAAAAACAATTTCTGTCCCTACGGTGGAATATGAAATGCTGGACAATAATATGGGATATATTATTATTTCTGAATTTGACGAAATTACCACGTCCCAATGGACAGAAGCTTATGAAGCTTTAAAGCAGCAAGGTATGACCTCACTGATTGTTGATCTTCGCAACAATCCTGGAGGGGGCTTGAATGTGGTAGCAGAGATTCTGGATTCTATTTTACCAGAAGGTACAATCGTATATCATGAAGATAAAAACGGGCAGCGGGAAGAGTATAAGTCGGACGAAGAGCACAAAATAGAAGTACCTTTGGCAGTGTTAGTAAACGACAACAGTGCCAGTGCATCAGAAATTTTTGCCGGTGCAGTAAAAGATTACGGCATTGGAACGCTGGTAGGAACCACAACCTTTGGAAAAGGTATTGTACAGCAGATGGTAAGTTTAGGTGACGGATCAGCCATGAAAGTGACTATTTCCAAATACTATACTCCAAGTGGTGTATGTATCCACGGTACCGGTATTGAGCCGGATATTCAGGTGGAATTTGATGCAGAAGCTTACGAAAAGGATGAAAGCGATAATCAGCTGCAAAAAGCCATTGAAGTATTAAGTCAAGAATAAACGTAGTTGCAAAAAGAAGTGTTTGAATTTTTTCAACACTTCTTTTTCAAATTTTTAAAATGTTTAAATATTTGTGAAATGGAACAAATATGATTGAAAATTAACGTAAATATGATATAATGTTAACTATATAGGAGGTCGTCCTATATGAGTATAAGGGAAACCGAAAGGAGTTGGACATCATGAAGTTTGTGATTACAGGAAGAAATATTGAGGTTACGGAGGGGTTAAGAACAGCAATTCATGAAAAGATTGGTAAATTAGAGAGATATTTTACACCGGATACAGAAATACATGTTACGTTAAGCGTAGAAAAAGAAAGACAGAAGATAGAAGTAACCATTCCGGTAAAAGGTAACATTATCCGTTCGGAACAAGTAAGCAATGATATGTACGTTTCCATTGATTTAGTGGAGGAAGTTATTGAACGTCAGTTAAAAAAGTATAAAAACAAATTGGTAGATGCAAAACAGGGAAGTTCCTATTTTAAACAGGAATTTATTGATAACGATTTTGAAGCGGAAGATGAAGTCAGCATTATCCGAACCAAGAGATTTGGGGTGAAACCAATGTATCCGGAAGATGCCTGCATTCAGATGGAATTATTAGGACATAATTTCTATATGTTCAGAAATGCTGAAACCGACGAAGTAAATGTGGTATACAAGAGAAAAGGAAATACATATGGGTTGATTGAGCCGGAATTCTAGTATTGATATAATGATATATATGAAGAACAAAGTGCTGTGGTACTGATGGGCAGAAGCTTTCAGTTACCGCAGCATTTTTTTGCAAAAACATAATATTAATCAACAATTTCTGCCAAAAACTAATGGAAAAATTTGTAAAATTGTAGTATAAATTATGTATATCAACAATATTTTATATTGTATTTAATTTAACAGGCAGGAATTGATATGAGAGAAGAAATATTCAAAGATAAATGTTCTATGGAGAATTATATTCAAAACAGGCTATTGGAAGTAGAAAGCCTTCAAAATACAGAAATGCTAAGAGAAGTTTTAGGTAAGGTATTTTTACCTCTGTATGAATATATGGAAGCATCTTATCACGATCTGGAACAGCGCATGAAAGAAGAAAATCCGGCAGAAAAACAGATAGAAATTAAAACTGCAGTAATAAGCAGAGAAAAATATGATATGACAGAGGAAGTACTTCGTCCAGTCATTTTGGAAGACTGTTATCCTACCCAAATTGATTTTACAAAATTGGCAGAAGCTATGGCAATGGGGAAAGAGTATTTTATGTTTAAAATATTTTTGAAGCTTGATTATTTGGAACTGGAAAGATTAGAAGGGGGCAAGAGAAAATTTCATGGAACAGTGAAAACAGTAAACGGAGAGTATCATGCTGTTTTTCGGTTAAGAAAAAGCAATGTTTATATAGAACGGGTGGGACAAATGTATCAGACGTTTTGGAGGAATCATATTCCATGGCAAACGTTATGTATTCCATATTTACATAAGTTTTATGATGTTTATTTGGCAGAAGCAGAGGGTTTTTTAAATGAAGAAATAACAGAAGTTTCCATAGATTTTCGGGAATATAAAGAAGCTGTCTGTTATGATTATATTCCTCTTTGGAACATTGATACTGTTTATGTAAAGACAGACAGTTTTCCAATGTTATGCATTGACCAGATTCATTATGAACATCAAATATACGAAAACCAGTTGGAGAAACATTGTGTATATTTGGTTGCAGAAGAAGAGGAAGATTTCACCGGAATAAGGAAAAAGAAGGATGGTTTATGTATTACCTGTAATGCAGAGGAAGGAAGAAAGTGGAAGCTTTATAAAATTGGAAAAGAGAGTAGCGTACGGCTTGAAGAACCTGTCATGGATAATAAGAGGGAAGAAATAGGGTATCTTCCCATTCGAACCCGGGGAGGAATCTGTAAATTTATACAATCCCTTGGAGTGGATGAGAGGCTGATTCTGAAAAACATTATATTTACCAAGGATAAACCACAGATCATAGAAACCTATTCCATGGATGGTTTTATAGAGGATGAAATTACTCTTGGAAACAAGGAAAACTGTATGATTTTAGAATTTAAACCAAAAGAAAAGGAATGGTATTTAAACCGGGATGTCATGAGTTATGCAGTGTCCGCTTTAACCAGAGAATACAGAGAGTTTGCCTGTTTTGGAAGGCTGGTGTGAGGATAAGAAAATGAATACTATGTGGGAAATGTATCTTAAAAGTAAAGAAAATATCCGGTTTCATCAGGCAGAAATATTCAGTCCTTATTATGAGCAGATACCAGTATGCTCTAAGAATGCGTTAAAAAATACCATTGAAATGGAAGTGAATGGATTTTACCGTTATGAAACCATATTTGCCCCTCTTTTTGAAAATGAAGGCGCAATGGAAGATGAGATAAAAGAAACCATATTTGATATTTTTATGCATTATCTTATGGAATTGGATCTTAAATCGGGAATCACAAAGGAAGAATACCAGATAAGAAAAAAGATGCAACAGTTAAGTCAGGGAGAATATGGACAGGAAGCAAAGAAGGCTTATTTGCTGCTTACAAAAGAACAGCAATATCAAACAGGAAGATACTTGCAGACACAGGAAAAAGTGGGAGCCTCTGCAGAGTTATTTGCCAAGGCTTTAGTTCATATCAGCGGTATGGGAGTTGTATATAAAAATAAAGTAACGCCGGAAAAATTGTTGTTTTATACAGGAAAAGAGGAGCATAGCAGTTTAAAACAGGTGATTTCATTGATAGAACATTTGTTTCTGCCTTTTAATTACAGCTTGAGGATTTTCTGGCAGGAGCATTTTGGAGTGTTTGGCAAAAGAAATACTATGGAATTAGGCTATATAGAGCTTTTTTAAATACGGGAGGTAGAGTATGAATTTAAAAGGAATGCGGGTTCCGATATTTAGTGAGGGAAATATTCTGACAGGGGAAATGTTAGAAGAAATGAAAGAGTATACTATGGGTTTTGCAAAATTATCCTATATAGAATATGGAAAAGGTATTTTAAAAGGCTGTAATCTGACGGCTACAGACAGTCATATTACACTTCATCCCGGAATAGTAATTTGTTTTCAAGAACCAATACTAATTACAGTGCCGGTAGAGATTCCATATGATCCGGTAAACAGGTGGACTGCTTTGAAACTGGAAGTGGATAAAGCATATGAAAACAGATCCTTTAGTGTCCGCAATATGAGCCTTAATCTTACAGAAGATTTGGAACCAAAAGAAAATACCATTGAACTTTGCCGTTTCCGGCTTCAAAAGGGGGCAAAGCTGCGGACAAAACGCAGAGAATTTAAAGACTGCAATACAGAATTTGATACCATAAATCAAATTTATTCCGAATGGGCGGCTTATAAGGAAACAAGCTTTTCGCCGGAAATCTTAAGATGCTATGCAGAGGAACTAATGAAATCAGAGATAACAAATCCTTGGGACATGGTATTTGTGCAGCAAATATTTAATCACCATGGAGAACCTTTGGAACGAAAGGCAATTCAGATGTATTTAAGTCAAAGGCTTGGGGAAGTGGTGCAGGAGTGGAGTAATGTGGAAATTTTTCATAAGCTTTCGGAGGTGTTGGAGAAAGCGAAAGGGGAAATCGCAAGTCCTGTGAGAAGACAGGGCAGTGGGCGGAGGATAATGGTGGATTAGAAGTATAAAAATATAATATAGCTATAAAAATTTAAAGCAGTACGTTTTGATAAAACACAGAAAGGACAAAAACAATGGAACTAACGGAAATCACCGGAGATTTATTGCAAAATACAACCCAGTATATAGAAGAACATTACGAGGAAATCGAAAAAGAATTGATGCTTCATATGGAAAAATGTCTGGAGGAATATTACAAGTGCCAAAAAGAAATAGCAGCAATCCCACTACAGATGATAGCAGTTACTTTTTTAAACACAGCAGCATATTTTGGAGAACCTGTGCTAAGGGTATGGTTCTATGGAAAAGACAAAATATGGGAAGAACCATTGCTGCTTCATGATATGGAATGTGCATGGATATTTCAGGGCTGGCAGGAATATGAAAAAACTTTAATAGCCTATGGACAAGAAAAAAGAAGGAAAGAAGAAGAAACAGAAGTCCTGAAACGAAAGATGTTAAGAGTTTATATGAAATTCATAAGCTGTTATATGAAATATCTGTTAAGGGGCATAAGAGAACTGGCAGTCTATAAAAAGATAGTAAAAGCAAAAGACATGATGGTGACTTTTGGAGAATATATGGACTGGCAACAGAGAATTGTCATAGAACGAGAAGAAATCGATATTTTCCAGCATAAGGAAGAAGAGTCCCTGCAGTACCGTTCTTTTACTGAAAGAGTGTATAAAAATAAAAGGTTTTTCAATATGGACTTTACTGGTTGTGTGTTTTTAAACTGTAAGTTTGAAAACTGTGAAATGGAAAACGTATGGATTCATGATGCAATATTTCAAAATTGCAAATTTGAAAAGGTACATTGGAAACAATGTGAATTTTACGGAGCTACCTTCCTAACATGTTCCTTTAGGGAAACTGATTTTTGTGAAGTAAAAGAAATACAGAAAAATGTCACACCGGAGGAAGTAAGGAGTCTGTATAAACCCGTAGAATATGTGGAATGTACCGGATTGGAGGAAAAATAAATGGAATATTTTTTATTGAAGCTAAGTCCAAAGGTAAAAAATCCTATCAGGCTGCGGGCATATTATGCAGATACAGATTCTCCTATTGTAACTTACGAAAGCTTAAAGGAGCTGTCAGTGGCATACATAGAAGATAAAGGAGAAGTGGAACTGACAGACATCCTTACCAGCCCCATTTTTATGGTGTCAGGGCAGGTGAAACAATTACTACAGTTGTTTGAGCCGGATATAAAGTTTAAAGCCATACAGATGTTTGGCTTTTATCATAAGGAAGAATTAAAACCCTTATACTATGTTCCTAAATTCCCGGAATATCCATGTTTACATAAAGAAGTGACAGTAAATCCCAACGGAACGGTAAATAAGGTAGTCCTAGATAAATCCAAAATACCGGAGGCTTCCATATTCCGTATTCAAGGGCTAATAGAAAACAGAGTCATTGTATCACTGGAGGCAGCGGAAAGTCTTCTTAGAAGACCTTTTTATGGTATTGGATTGGAAAAAGTGGAGGTGAAAGAATGAGCGATCAATATATAACAATGTATGCAAAACTAACATGCGATATGGGGTGTATGGAAAATTACCTGAATGTGGGAACTGACCATGGGGTATATAAGGTTACGGCAGAAGGAGAATCTTATCCTGTAATGAATGGGACAGATCATATTGTGGGAGAAAATATCCCCCAATTTGGCAGATGCAAATCCCCAACCAATATGGATTATGAGGAACAAAGTTTACAGAAAAAAGTCTGGGGAAATATTAAGAATTTTTTTGTAAAAGACGGAAAATGTGAATGTACGCCCAAGATACTGACAGAATGGATCGAAGTGAAGGAAGACAATATTCTGGAGGGCAAGGGAGTACTTACAGAAAAAAGCAAGCTGGTATGTGCTAATGGAGGAATCATATCCATTGTAATTGAGAAAGGAGAAACAGAATGAGTTATATAGATGAAGAAATATTAAAGCAGCGGCTTGGAAGAAAAACAGAGGAAATGAAAGGGGAGGAAAATTCAGAAGAAGAAATAAAACCTGACGCGGAAGTGCTGTTGAAAGAAACAGAATTGTATGAAGGAAAGCTGAAAATAAAACTGCCGGAAGACGCAGAAGCATTAACGGAAGAAGGAATCCGGGCAACGCACCCACATGGCAATCCACCACAACATTCCTATGTTTCCTTAAATGGAGGAGTTTCCATAAGCTTTCATCATACCATAACACCATTGAAAGAAACAGGTGTGGCCGGAGCCGCCGGATTTGCAGCTAAATTCTTGGAGAAAAACGGAGCAGGTGTTACTGTTTTTGGAAAGAAAACCATTTCTTTGGGAGATAAAAAACTTGCAGTTTTGGAGGCAGTAAGCAAGGGAATGGACGGTGGAGTTTTCAATCTGTTTGTTTATGCTTCCGTGGAGGACAGACTGTTGCTGCTTAATATCAGTATGCCTGCAAAAGAAGCGGAAAAGAAAAAGAAACTGGCTTATGAGATATTAGAAAGTATAGAAATAATAGAAGAACAGTAAGAAAGACTAACTATTAACAGTCAAGTCTAAAATGAAAATTTTTTAAATGAATTGCAGAAACGCATTTCAGATAAAGTTGAACCTTGAAAACTGCATGACAAACAGAGTGTCATTACCGGCACTCTAAATTGAGATATTTGCAGAATCAGTTAAGCTACCGGTAAGTATGCCTGCCCTGATTTTTCCATTGCAAAAATTAACCGCACAAGTTTCTTCGTGGCATGAGATAACGCAACATTGTAATGCTTGCCTTCAGAGAGTTTCTTTTCCAGATATGCAGCAAAGGATTCGTCCCAATGGCAGACGCACTTTGTGGCATTGTAAAGAGCATACCGGAGGTATCTGGAACCTCGCTTTTCCATGTGGGCATA
>CASEML010000162.1 GCA_949289145.1 uncultured Eubacteriales bacterium
AATATATCTTGTGATATTTATATATTGCAGCATTCAGTTTGGATTTAATTTGAAGGAATTAATGGTTAATAATATATTGTATGTTGTTATTATTAGTATTTTGCAACTGAGTAGCTGGATAATATTTAACGTAACTGGAATAGCTCTGCTTTTGGCTGATAATGGGAAAATGGGCATATGGTATAATCCTAGTATTAATTTGTTTTGTCTTATCATAATTATTGCTGTATTTCCAAATATTAATTTGCTAAAATTTTCCGTTTTTATGCAGCAAAAAGTTGCCTTAGTGCGTATACTTCTGCTTGTAGGCGGAACATTAGCGGTGTATTTGATTGTTATTGTAAAGACAACAAATAAATTTGAACCGTCACTGTGTATTATTATTGTGGTAAGCCTGCTCATGTTATATAGTGTAACCTACATGTGGCAGAAAAACCAATATAAAGTAAAAGAACAGCAGGTAGAATTGCAAATGTATCATATGTATGAGGAATCCTTTGAAAATTTGGTCAGTGATATTCGGGGCAGACAGCATGACTTTGAGAATCATATTAATGCAATCTATGGTCAGCATTATACCAGCACTACGTTGGAGGAATTGGTAGAAAAACAGCAGAAGTATTGTCAGGTGCTGCGGGAAGACAATAAGTATAATAAACTACTAAGCGCAGGAAATTCAGTTATCACCGGGTTTCTCTATGGTAAGTTTTTGCAGGCGGAAGGGAAAGGAATTACGGTAACATACAAAGTAAAACTGTGCGAGTCCGAAGGTCCCATTCCTATTTATAAACTGGTAGAGATGATTGGGAATCTTTTTGACAATGCCATGGAAGCCTTAGAACAAAATGGCTGTGAAAAGCTGATACAGATAGACTTAGTGGAGACACCGGAGGAATTGAACTTTACCATCAGAAACGAAAATCCTTATATTCCGCAGGAAAAACTGCTGAAATTATTTGAAAGAGGGGAAAGCAGCAAAGGAAGCCAGAGAGGCATTGGATTGGCGAACGTAAAGAAAATCTGTGAGGAATACCATTGTGAGCTGCTGGCAGCCAACAAGGAAGAAGATGGAAAAACATATATTGAATTTGGAATACATTGGAGGAAGGGTTATGAAAAAAAACGTACTTATATTGGAAGATAATAGAGATGCCTCGGAAATGCTGCAAAAAATTCTAAAGGAATTGGATCAGGAAGTGGAAATTTACACTGCTTTTAGTTTGAAGGAGGCATATATGCAGGCAATGCAGACGACGATGGATGTTTTTTTGCTGGATATTATGTTGGATACCAAAGAAAAGGGAGATGTATCCGGTATGATGTTTGCAGAGAAAATCCGGGGAGTGAATAAGTATGCATTTACACCAATTATATTTACCACATGTCTGGAGGACCCTAAATTACATGCATTTACCCATATTCATAGTTTTGCATACTTGGAAAAGCCTTATTGTCAAAAGGAAATAAAAAAAATATTGTCTCAGGCATTGCATTTTACCACAGAACGTTATCAGGATAAAAATTTGTATTTTCGCAGGGAAGGTATTTTGTTCTCTATAAAAAGCGGTGATGTGGTATCCATTGAGAGTAGTCATCATAAGCTGTACATTCAGACCAAGAAAGAAAAATTGGAAATGCCCTATAGGACATGTAAACAATTAATACAGGATATGGATTGTGATGATTTTATACAATGCAGCCGCAGTATAATCATAAATAAAAGGTATATTGATTCCATAGATGTAGTGAATCGGTTTATTACTTTGCAGAAATCATATGGGCAGATAGAGATAGGAATTACATATGTGAAAAAGATTATGGAGGAGTTTGACATCGGATAATGAACTGAAAATTCAGTTGGAAAATCCTATCATTCAGTTCCTAAAGTTCAAAAATAAGAAAAAATGTGTATAATAGTTTTGGGGTAAAAAGGTAGGGCATTTCTATAAATGGGGCCCCATGATAGGAAGCCTGTTTTTCGTGTGGTATAAGTACTTAATCTAATATCCTCATTATTTAGAATCCCCGCTGCACTGTATTTGCAGTGCAGCGGGGATTTTATAAAAGTGCTTACGTCAAGCTGTGGAATGATACTTTTGCAAGCCACTCATTTATGTGAGAAAGTATACTTCCATGGCTTTTTTGTAATGGTGTTGTTTGTTGAAATTTTCATGGAAATATGCTTAAATAAAACTAGATAACATACAACGATACACACGATGAAATGGTGGGATTGCTATGAAGAAGAATATACTAATAGTGGAGGACAGTACAGCTGCACTGGCAAGGTTACAGCAGATTATAGGGGAGATAGATAAGGAAACACAAGTGCAGGTGGCATACAATAGCTCAGAAGCATATCAAATGGCATTACAATACACAATTGATGTTTTTCTGGTGGATATTGTATTGGATGTCAAGGCAAATTCAGATGTTTCTGGAATTGAATTTGCACAGAGGATCAGAAATCTTGATAAATATGCTTTTACTCCTATTATTTTTACCACCTCACTGGCCGATCCTAAATTGTATGCCTTTACTAATATTCACAGCTTCGCATACTTAGAAAAGCCATTTTCTGCGGAAGAAGTCAAAAGTGTATTGGTCAAAGCGTTGGGATATACTACTCAGAGAGAAAAAGATAAAAAATTGTATTTTCGGAAAGAAGGTCTGTTGTTTGCGGTTAACATTATAGATATTGTATACATAGAGAATTATTTTCGGAGACTTAAAATTCGAACAGAAGATGAAATTATGGAAATGCCATATAAAAGCTGCAAAAAACTTATGGAAGAAATTGATGCTGTAGATTTTGTACAGTGCAGCCGCAATACGATTGTGAATACCAAATTTATTGCTGCAGTTGATCTGGCCAACCGTTACCTAATATTGAAGGAAGATTATGGCCGTCTGGAAATAGGAAAAGCTTATTTAAAAAGCGTGAAGGAGCATTTACAGTTGGAGGACTTTTAGAAAAGAAGTATCAAGGAACATTCAGACTGAACAGTCGTCAAGCGGAATGTGACAATAAAAACCGGACTCTCAGCTTTCTGCCGATAGTCCGGTTTTGCGTTAAGCGGCGCAGGGCGTATATGAAAGCCCCGTTTCACAGCATATTTTAGGGCGATGCTATCGAGTTGGAACAGATTTTCTTACAACTGTGTTCCGCACCTTTCTGCCATAAAAGCCAGCCATTGATCCCGCTTCATCATGGAAACTTTGTGGGTCATGGTCTTGCCGCTCTCCATGTTTTTATAGGTAATGGCAATTCCGATTGGAGCAACACCCTGAGAGCATTTTTCCAATTTCTGAATATTCTCATAGGGGATAACAATATTTTCCTCTAAAAAACCTGTTATTACAATCAGCCGTTCTTCTGTAAAATACGCCCAGCCTCGTTTCCACTGACCCCATGCTCCGATCAGGCGTTCTATGTAGCTGGCCTGGAAAAAATCAATCAGCGTGTCACTTTCTTCCATCAGCCCGATTTTCACAAGGTTCTTTTTCTGCTTTTCCAGCTTTGCTTTCCTCATGTCTTTTCCCCCGATTCCGATTTGTTTTTCCATTTTCTTTATTCTACCACAATTTCGAGAGCATGGAAATATTTTGTTTTTTTATGCTTACGGTATTGAACCTTAGGATGTTATAAGTAATAAACATTTGACTTATATGGAAAAGCTTAATGTTGATCATAGTATAAACTTAACATTATAAACCATTTTACGGGAAAATAAGAGTTTTCGTACTGAATGAAGTGTTTTTCATATTCAACGGACATAATTTGGCATTTTTTGTCTGATTTTGACTGTTGGATGCAAAAAACGCACCTTTCAGGCAGAATTTTCAATACCGATGATTTTTACTGCTATAATGCAAGAGAAATATGCAGGAGGTGTTGGAATGTCTGTTAATTTAAGCAAATCAAAAAAAACAGAAGCAATGGAACCGGAAATGGTGGTATTTAGATATCTAGTACTATCATTTCTCTCAGAAACTAGTAAATTACTGATTTTAGGGTTGCTTTTCCATCGGAACATAGGAATCTTTTTGTTTTCTGTCTTGGTGCTGTATCTCTTACGCAGTACTACAGGTGGTTTGCATTGTAAAAGGTACTGGTCCTGTTTTTTAGTGTCTTTCAGCTATCTGTTTTTGTGTATCGATGTGCTGCCGATCATTGAGCTGCCTAAGTCAGCTATGCTGTGCATATTGCTGGTTTGCTGTATCGTTACATATTATATTGGACCTGTGGTATCAAAGGATCGTCCACAACCCACCTCCGCACAATGTCAGAAGAGAAAAGTACAAGTCTTTGTAATGATATTTTTCTATATGATATTGATGTATATTTTACCGGAAAGCAGTTATGTGATAAGCGGATTTTGGATAGTGGTATTACATGCTATTCAATTAAGCTTTGCAGAGTTGAAAGCAAAAGGAGGATTACATTATGGATTCTTTAAAACAGTTTATGCGGAAAAACGCTTATAAGTTGGTGTATGCAAATGTATCACCTTCGGGTTTTTTTGGTGATAAGTCAAGTATACTTTTTTTTGGGGAATTGCCATTTCCAATGCAGGAATATATGAGTATAAAGAATAATGTAAGAGAAAAAATTGCCAGAAAATAAATCTGGCAATTTTTTGTGGAAGGATAAAATGTTGAATTAAGACGAAAAACATTGTAATATAGTATTAAAAAATAAAATGGAGTGGATATATGATAGGACGTATAGGTTTTTTGTCTGAAGTTTTAGCTATTTTATTATGCATACATAATTTATATGGAAAGAAATTTCGTTTGGATATTAAGAACATTATTGCAATCGGGGCAGATATTATTTTTCTGCAATTGATTGATGAAGGGAAAATAGCATCTGAAATGAGCATGTTCGCATATCTTATTGTTATTTGTTATTGTATTGTAGAGTTTGGGGTTAATAAACGGGAATTAATAGTTAACAATATATTATGCATAACAATGATGTCTATTTTGCAGGCAGCTTCATGGACATTATTAGATGCTTTTCATCTTATTCATGAAAGTGATTCTGGCAGTGGAATAATTAACTTGATGGTAAATTCATTAGTTTTACTAATTGTTTTATTCGTGGTTCCGCATATAGGTTTACATAAATTTTCTGTTTTTATGCAGCAAAAAGTAGTGCTATTGCGAATTATTCTTGTTATAGCGATGTTGTTTATTGGATATTTGCTTATAATTATGAAAGTAACTAGATATTTAGCTCCCGAACAATATGTTGTTATTATCATAAGTCTCTGCCTCCTAGGCGGCGTAACCTATATGTGGCAAAAGAACCAATACAAAGTAAGGGAACAGAAAGTGGAACTGCAAATGCACCAGATATACGGCGAAGGTTTTCAGAATTTGGTTACGGAAATTAGAAAAAGGCAACATGATTTTCAAAACCATCTAAATACCATCTATAGTTTGCATTACACATGCAGCACCTTTGAGGAATTGGTAGAACAGCAGGAAGCATATGCAGATGCCATACAGGAGGATAATAAGTATAATAAGCTGTTAAGCGTAGGCAATCCTATTATTATTGGATTTCTCTATGGAAAATTCCTTCAGGCAGACAAACGGGGAATTACAGTAGTATACAATATTAAAGTAGCAGATTTAGAAAGCAAAATGCCTATACATAAGCTGGTTGAGATAATTGGAAATCTTTTCGACAATGCTATGGACGCAGTGGAAGAAAATAACGTGGAAAAAGCTATATATCTGGATTTTGTGGAAACTCCGGAAAAGATAGAATTTAAGATAAAGAATGAGAGCGGCCATATTCCACAGGAAAAATTAATCAAAATGTTTGAAAGAGGAGAAAGCAGCAAAGGAGAGCAGAGAGGGCTTGGCTTAGCCAATGTAAAGCAGATCTGCGGGGAATACAAATGTGATTTGCAGGTGCATAACCAAAAAAATGATGCAGGAAGATTTTATACAGATTTTGCCATATGTATGAAAATCTGATTCCAGACGGTCAGGTAATTAGAGCAGCATAACAGAGCAAAGTGCACATAGCTGTGAAAAATCAATATAATATTATAAGAAATATAGTTAAAGAAGGTTTTCTTATGGCAGGAAATGAGAAACCCATAACCAACAACTGTAACTTTTCCAGTATAAAGCCGGCGATAATGGAATTGCCCTATCCGCCCATTCAGGTGAAGGAAAGAAATGGGAATTATGCTGACTTGCTTAGCATTGATTATTGCGGAGCAGTATCGGAAATGTCTTCCATTACCCAGTATATTAACAATGAAAACCGATTGGCTTGTGAAAAATGTCCTATAGCAAAAACAATTTTGGGAATTGCAATGGCGGAAATGATACATTTGCAGATGTTGGGAGAGTTAATTTACTTGCTGGGCGGAAATATTGATTTTACTGCAAGACAAAACAACGGAAAGATAAAAATGTGGACGCCTGCATATTTGACGATTCCTGAAAATGCAAAGAAAATGATTTGGGCTGATATAGAAGGTGAAAAAGCGGCAATCAAACAGTACAAAATGCATATTCATATGATAAAGGACGATTATGTGAATCATGTATTAATGAGAATTATCAAAGACGAAGAATATCATATTATGTTGCTGCAGGCACTCATGGAAGAATGATAGACATTTAGGAATGAATAATTATGAATCAGAAAAGAAAATAAAAAACTTAAGGTATATTTCGCAATCCTTGTTATATAGGGATTGCGTTTTTTATATTTGGAAAGAATAATTATGGTTTTGATGATTTCGTATCATATAATAAATAATAAAGATTTTATGGAGGTGCCGGATGTGTACAGCAGCAGCATATAAAACAAAAGATCACTATTTTGGACGTAATTTGGATTTAGAGTTTTCCTACGATGAAATGGTAATAATAACGCCCAGAAATTTTCCATTCCATTTTCGTCAGGTAAAAGATGTTCAGCATCATTATGCCATGATTGGTATGGGGATTGTTGTGGATAATTATCCGCTTTATTTTGATGCAACCAACGAAAAAGGATTAAGTATAGCGGGACTGAATTTTCCAGAAAATGCTGATTACAAACCGAAAGTAGAAGGTAAGGATAATGTGGCTCCCTTTGAATTGATTCCATGGATTCTTGGACAATGTGCTACCATTAGGGAAGTGAAAGAAAAGTTAGAGAAAATAAACCTTATGAAAATTGATTTCAGCCAGACAATGCCTCTTGCCCCCCTTCACTGGCTGATTTCGGACAGAGAAAGTTCTATTACAGTTGAATCTGTTAAGGAGGGGCTGTATGTTTATGATAATCCGGTTGAGGTACTGACAAATAATCCTTCTTTTGATATGCAGATGTTTAACTTGAATAACTACATGAATTTATCTACGGAACTTCCAACAAACAGTTTCTCGAAAAAATTGAATTTAGGGCCCTATAGTCGTGGAATGGGGGCCATGGGTATGCCAGGAGATTTATCTTCGGCATCACGTTTTGTGAAAGCAGCTTTTACAAAAATGAATTCTATTTCCGGAGATTCTGAATCCCAGAGTATCAGTCAGTTTTTTCATATTCTTGGCTCTGTATATCAGCAGCGGGGCTGCGTTCATGTGGATGAGGATAAATACGAGCTTACCATTTATAGTTCCTGCTGTAATACAGATAAAGGCATTTATTATTACACCACCTATGAAAATAGCCAGATTACAGGTGTGGATATGCACAAGGAAGATTTGGAAAGCCATATACTTACAAGTTATCCTTTATTACAGGGGCAGCAGATCCGAATGCAGAATTAGGTTTGCGTAGTAGGAGGAGTGAAGAATTTGACATTACAACAGCTAAAATACATTGTAACGGTAGCTGAAACCGGAAATATTACGGAAGCAGCCAAAAGACTTTTTATCTCGCAGCCAAGCTTAACTAATGCAATTCGTGAATTGGAAAAAGAAATGCAGGTTACGATCTTTAACAGAACAAATAAAGGGGTCACAGTGTCCAATGAGGGAGAGGAATTTCTTGCA
Source organism: uncultured Eubacteriales bacterium (assembly GCA_949289145.1). Taxonomy (GTDB): domain Bacteria; phylum Bacillota; class Clostridia; order Lachnospirales; family Lachnospiraceae; genus RUG11237. Next base: position 8,017 of record CASEML010000162.1, read on the forward strand.
TATGCAAGACAGGTTTTAGAACAGGCAAATCTTCTGCAGGAAAAATTTTTAAACGCTAAAGAACGAAGCCCCGGATTTGCCGTTTCCTGCCAGCATTATTCCTTTGCAGTCAATGCCTTTGTGGAGGTAATAAAAAAATTTGATGCTCCCAAGTACGACTTTACTCTGCGGGAAACCCAGACCCATGAAATCATTGAAGATGTCAGTCATTTGCGGAGCGAAATAGGGATTTTGTATCTTTCATCAAAAAACGAAGAAGTTATCCTGAAACTGATCAAACAAAGCGGATTGAAATTCCAAGAATTATTTAGGGCGAAACCCCATGTTTTTATCTGTGCCGCCCATCCATTGGCAGGAAAAGATATGATCAGCCTCAAAGATTTAGAGGATTATCCCTACCTTTCTTTTGAACAGGGAGAATTTAACTCCTTTTATTATTCAGAGGAAATATTAAGCACCTTGGACAGAAATAAAAATATCAAAGTCAGGGACAGGGCAACACTTTTTAATCTGGTGATAGGATTAAATGGTTATACCGTCAGTTCTGGTATAAAAAACAGCGGCAGGAAACTGCCATAAAATAAGGACTAAATGAAAAGAAATTCAATTAACATAAGGTTTCTTTTTATTTAGTTTTTTTATACCATTGAAGTAAAATAGCAAGAACACAAAAAATAAAAGCATATACCGGTAAAATAATAATTATATAATATTTCTGATGTTGCAGTATATTGCAAAGAAATATTTACAAAATACATAAAGTGAAGTATCATAAAAAATAATAGAAACCGGGGGGAAAGAAGTATGTTTGGCCGAGTATTCTTATTGGCAAAAATCGATGAACAGAAGGAAAATTTGATTACAATGTTGGCGGGAACAGAAAGCCAAAAGGCATTATCAGATGAGCAACTCTTAGAAATAGACAAAAAGCTGTTGGTATGCAGTATGAAAGAATTAAAAGAAAAATTTCCTAATCTATATGATGACCGCAATTATCTGCCGGAATCAGAAGAAGCAGACATTCAAAATGATTTTGTGGAAAAAATAGAAACACAGGCAGCAGGAAAGTTTGAAGTATGGTATCACAGTGAAAAAGCAACTCAGAGTACTAAGAAAGAATATACAAAAGAACAATGTAAACAAATAGAATTATACATGGGGATACAGACGTTTTTTCAACATAACAAAGAGCCGGACAGAGGAATCCTGTTTCTTAATATATCACCGGAAGAACTGCTGGAAACTAAACACAGAGAAAAACTAGAGTTGTATTTAAGTACAGTAAATCATAAGGAAGATGAATCACAGGCAATCCAGCTTGCCATTTTACCTGAAGTAGAAATGAAATATGCAAAGACAATAGTAAGGGAAAGATTTCCCGGAACAGAGCAAAAACAGGAAACAATCACTCAAGCTCAGGTAATGGCACTTAACTCTATACTGGCACATCATAAAATAATGTTATGTTATCAGTATGAAACGGGAGAAAGAACCTCACCAGAAGCTTTTGCCGCCCAAGGCAAGCAACGTTATAAACGGGAAAGTGTAGGTTATGAAAAAGGAGAATATCCGGAATATATGTGCTGCTGTTATCCTAACTTAAGCTCTAAAAGAAAAAATCTGTATATTGGGGCAGCATTTGTGATGGCAGGAATGTTGGCATCCCAAAATCCGGAGGGTATGGAGACATTATTGCCCAAAGAACTTTATCCATATGCAAAGACCACTAGAGAAGAAATGAAAAGAGAAAAATATGGCTGTTGTCTTGCGTCAGAAACGGGGGAAAAGGGCTGGGCGGCAATTCGGCATATGATTTTATTTTCAGCGAGAACCCTGGCTTATCAACAAGGAAAGTATCTGACAGCGGAGGAAGTATTAAAAGATTTTAAAGAGAGGGAAAAATAATGTTTACGTATGAAAAAATAAACTTTCATAAAAATAAAGTACTAAAAGCAGAACTTTTGCAGGAAGGTACGGATTATACCAAAGAAATACTGGAACAAATTTACAGAAATTACTCTGACGGCATCATAGAAGGGGCAGGCATTACCGTTGAGGAGCAGTACCTTACAGTACATCCCGGAATCATCAAGTATCAGGGCATTCTATATCATATGTTTCAAGAGGAACGGATTCCATATGAACATTCAGGAAGAAAAATGTTTCTTAGGATACGTTTTTTAGAAGCCAGTCAATCCGAGGATGGTATGCAATATAATTCGGAATTTGTATTAACAGATACAGAAACTTCATTTCCTTATGAGATGGAATTGGGAAGATTTGTGGCAGAAACAGGGGCTGTTTTATATGGAGATTACACAGATTTAGAGACAATGGCAACAAAATATAATCAATTTGATATTAGGAATGTACCCTATGCAGGAATTGGAGAAAGCACCTTGGCACCGAAAATTACCTTTTTCTTTGGAAAAAATTTATTGAAAAAACATACAGAAAATTATTATGATATAGCTTTTGCCATGCAGTGCCTGAACAAAAGACCTGTGGAGAGAGAATTGATTTACAGTTACCTTTCAGCACGTACCGGCAAAAATTGTGAAAGATTAACCAATGAAGAAATATGCGGATTATTTCTGGAAATTTTAAACAGACCCGGCTCTGAAAAAACGCCTCCGTTAAATAATTCTTTACGATCCAATAGAAGGATCATTGTGGATTAACTTTGGAGGGATAAAAACATAAGTAAAAAGGGGAGAATACAAACAACGTGGAAAAGGGAAAGCAGAGAGAATTATTGGAAAAAATCGAAGATATTTCTGTAAGAAAAGAGGCTACCGAAATATACCGGAAAACCTTTGAAAAGCTGGCAGAATATCAGGAAGCACAGTTAAAAAATATTTACCGTCAGGTAGAACAAGAATTATTGGGAAGCGCCACAGATTACACGGTGGCTTCCATACTCTGTAAAAAGAAAGAGATTTCCCGGTTTTGGGAGGGATTTTCCCCACTGCTTTCTACGGGAATGTTAGAGCCATGCTGGGGCAGCGGAGCCATAGAGCGGATTTATTTGCGGGCAGATCATGCTTTTCTAAAGCAAGTGCTGGAAAAAGACCAGGTTTATCCGGCAACCATACAGACAAACTATGAAGCCTACCATGTTAGTGTCGCTCTGAAACAAGTATCAGAAGGACTGGAGCAAGTAAGAAAGATAAACAAACTTATGTTTCTGCATGGCGTGGATATGCCGAGAATCAATGATATTTGTATTCAGAAATTTTATGATGTATGTTTCTGGGAGGTAAATGACAGGTTAAGACAGGATGAGAAGATAGAAAGTATTCAGGTAGAGTGGGGAGAATTAGCACCATACGTACAGAAAGATGTTTGCTTACTTTGGAACGTGAAACAAGTAAATTTAAAGGAAAATACCTTCCCTATGGCGGTGGCTTTGATTGATCAAATCAGATATGACCATCAGGTTCTTCTGCCCCATAAGAATAGTGCATATTTGATAGAGATACCTCAAGGAGAGATATGTCAGGTGATGCAAAAAGATAATATTATGCGAATACGAAACTTTCATAAAGAATATCAGAACTGGACTGCATACGAAATCATTCCTGTTCCAAGACAAACCCTGAAAAATGAGAAATGTGATCAAATGACCAACGGTGTGAAACAGGATATTTTCAAAGGATTGCTAAATTCCAGAGCATTAAGTACAAAATGTGAACTATATCGTAATGTAATGTCTTATGAAATGGCTGCTATGTTTCAACAGATAGCAGTGCAAGACAGCAAGGAACTACTGTTTTATCCAAAGAATCCGGGGAATTATTTGAATTTGGATGTGATGGAATATATTTTGAAAGACATGTCTGTTCTTTATGGCGGCTATAGACTGACAGGAAGGTTGGTGGAAAATGACAAATGAATTATGTAGGGTACTGCTGCAAAGTGATCTGACAGAGGATGGGATTGGTTCCTGTGAATATAAGTTAAGAACCTTCGGTTCTCCGTATCAAGAAATTGAGGAAGAAAAAATTATACCGGAACAGGAGGTTCTTGTGAATCCCTATCACCACTATTATCAAGTATTAGAGCCACTATTAGAACAGGAGGATTTCCTTTATACATCGGAAGGAAGGCTTTTATTTCATGAATTGGTGAAAAGCATGATTGAAATTGACCGGTACGCAGGAATTGATAAAAATACCATAAAAAAAGAGATTTTAAAACATAAGTTACTAGAAGGGAGCTATGGTCTGCATATCAGCAGATTTTTAAAAGAACTGCCTCCATCACAGCAAAATGCTACAGTAGAATACCTGCTTATGATGTATCGCAATAAAGAAGAAGGATACAGTTTTATCTATGAAATACAATTAATCTTTCCCAACAGTGTTATCTTTAGAGAGTACACACAGAAAGATAAGCTGTATGTTTATCTGGGAACAGAAAAACAAAAATCCGCCATAAACAGTTACAACGCGGTGAAGGATATGTTTCTGCCAAGAGATATGAAAGTATATTTAACCTGGAATAAGCCCTTTGTTCTGACAGATACCAATGAAATAGAAATATGGGGAAATTGCATGATATAAGAAAGTCAGGAGGATTAGAAAGATGAATAAAATATATGGAATTTATGATCGGCTGGAAATGACGCCGTACCCTATGACCATTCTTCAGGAGTTTACCGTAGTGAGAAATGCAGATTCCCACGACAGTGCTGTAATCAAGGGAATCATAAGTGAAGAAACCCTTGCAATGTACGAATATATGATAGGCAGCGGAAGCTGTGTCACCTTGTCCTTTTCTCAGGAAGGAAAGAAACATCTTCTTTTCAGCGGCTTTCTGGATGAAATTAAAGTTTATGAGGAAGGATACCAAAAGAAGGCTGTCTTTCAATTATCCGGACTGACCAAGGCATTAGACAGAACGGGAAAATGGAGGGATTATCAGGCAGAAAACAAGAAAAAGAGTGAATTAATTCAGAACACCATGCTGTCCTACCATAATATTCAATATATAGACTGCTGTAAGGACAAAGTGATACCAGAGTTTTTGCTGCAATATGAAGAAACAGATTATGAGTTTTTACAAAGGCTGCTGTCGGCAGGCGGAGAGAAAATATATACGGTGATGAGCGGAGAGCAGGGAATGATCCATTATGGAAATCCCGAGAAATCTACGGAGGCAGAGTTAGAAATGACTGACTATCAAGTTTCCTTTCATAAGCATTTGCAATATGGGGTACAAAGTGAACAATTTTTTGATATGGGAACTAGAATAAAAACCGGAATAGGCGTCCTTGTGGTGGAAAGAGCAGTTTATTCCCTAAAAGGAGGAAAATCGGAGAACTGGTATGCATTATGCGGGGAAAAAGACTTTTCTTCTAACATCATTTATAATCCCAAAATAACAGGAATATCCCTGGATGGAACTATTAAAGACAGAAAAAGAGATAAAGTAAAAATTGAACTGGACATGACACCAGAAACAGGAGAAGAAAAACGCAGATGGTTCTCCTATTCCTCTGTGGCATCTTCCGGTGACGGCAGCGGTTGGTACTGTATGCCGGAAGTGGGAGAAGAGATCAGACTGTTTTTGCCAACAGATCAGGAAAGGGATGCTTATGTAATCTCAGCGATACGTTCAGATAGTGGAGGATATGCAAGTAACGCAGTGGGCAGCAGAGAGCCGGAAAATAAATCCTTATCCAATGTACAGGGACAGGAAGTAAACTTTACATCAGAGGGTGTCACTTTAAACTGTGCAGGAAATGTTACAAGTATGGAACTTACCAAGGACGGAGAAATTAATATCACAGCCATCAATGATATTGAAATAACATCGGAAGAACAGGTGAGTATTCGGGCAGAACAAGGGGTTGTGATTACAGCGAAAGAAGGAATTACCTTGCACAGTGAAGCAGGCGGTAACTTTGAAATGTCAGAAAATATAGATATCAATGCCAAGAGAATTAAAAATAACTGCTAGGAGGAACAAAGTTGAAACAAACAATAGAAGAAATGCTTGTAAAGGCAAAATATCAGGAAGAACTCATTAAAAAAGCTTTGAAAGAGGCAGAAGAAAAGGACAAAAAAATAAAAGAACATCCGGTTTTATCCTTAGAAGAAGTGACAGAGCAGATGGGGCAGGGTATGATTCAATATCCGGGCGCACCAATCCGTATCCGGCTGGTTCATTTTTTCGACCATAGACTATCCCTGCCAATACCGGTGGATTATTTAAACCGCCACACCACAGAAAAGGATTATGTGGTTCTGGTAAATGATACTATGGGAATCAGCCTGTCCATACAGTTTACCACTTCCCGGAAGAAAAATGTTGCCTTTGAAGAAGTGAAGGCAGGAATGATAGGTCAGCTGAAAGCGGCGGGAATATATGTGGAACTGCTGGAAGAAGGACATGTAGAGGACGAAACTGCTCCCACACATTTTATCACTTACCGGATGCCTATGGCACAGGGGGTAATGTATCATGTGGTATTCTATGCCATCAATAAAATAGATGGGGCCATGATCATAGGAGATTACAACTGCTTTTATAAAGATGTAGATACATGGGAAAATCTTATGAAAGCAACTATATCCTATCTGGACTTTCATTAACAGGCGTAAAGGGGAAAAGTGACATGGAAATAGGAAAGTTAACATTATCAGGACTTAAAGTATTAAGTATTCTAGATATGAAAATACAGGCAGAGATCAATGAACATGCCAGTCTGGTATTAGAATGTATCATTGAAAAAAATAAGGTATCAGAGTATACCAGCAAAGCAGCTTTAAAGAAAAAGATTCTACTAAAAGAATCCGATACGGTGCTATTTTGTGGATACATAAAAAGTGTAAAATGTCAGGTAAATGAAAAGTACGCTCAGATGACACTGTATGCCTGCAGTGGCAGCTGGCTGATAGATCAGGAGAAAAAGACGCAGTCATATCAGGATATAACAGAGAGTTATCAAACCATAATGCAAGGAAAGGCAGACTGTTATTTTTTCGAAAAAGCAGAACCTATTAAAAATCTGGTGGTTCAATATCAGGAAACAGACTGGGAATTTATAAAAAGGCTGGCATCTAAGTTTCACTTGTACCTGTACCCTGATATGACTGCTGCCGGAACACAGATACAATGCGGAGTTAATAAAAATCCCCTTTTCAAAGAAATCCCTCTTTTGGATGTAACAATAAAGAAAGAGATTCACAAAAATAATATTGCAAAAGAAAATGGGCTGTCCAATAGAAATTCAGAGGATGCCCTCTGTTACTATTTAGAAAGTGATACCTTTTGCAAAATAGGAGATGCCATATCCTATAACGGGAAAAAATTATATATCAGCGCCTTAGAATGTCATATGGAGCAGGCAGGATTTCACGCAGTATATTGTGGAAAAACCAAAGCAGCACTAGAATGTCTGCCGGAATATCTCTACGATATGCCGGGCGCTGCATTAGAAGGCAAAGTCATTGCAGTGGAGGGAGAGAAGGTAAAAGTTCATCTGGCAGTGGACAAACAGCAGCAAAAAGAAAAAGCCTACTGGTTTCCTTTTTCCACAATGCAGAGTGCAGCAGACGGCAGCGGCTGGTATTATATGCCGGAGTTAGGAGATTCTGTGAAAGTGTGTATTCCCGTCTGGGAGGAGCAGGGAGCCTTTGCAGTCAGTGCAGTAAGTACATATCAGGGAAAGGATGGCGGGGAAGACCGGATGTCTGATACCAATATAAAATATATGCAAAATCCTTCCGGAAAACAGATAAAACTGGCACCAGACAGCATAAAGGCAGACGGCGGAGCCGGAGCATCTTTATTTCAGATGGATACCCAGGGAAATCTTGTACTGGAAAGCAAAACGCTGGTGCAGATGTCTGCCAGCGAGACTATAGAAATCACGGCAGAGAAGAATATTGAAATAGAAGCAGAGAAAAATATAGATATAAAAGCAGATACCACAGGAGAAATCATTCTGGATGAGAACGGAGAAGTCAGACAGTTAGGTGGTCAGGTGAATATAAACAGCGAGGAATAATATGGACAGAAAAATTGCATTGGAAAAAATAAAAGAACGATTTGAAGAAGAAAAACCTTTATTACAGCAAAAATTTTTAGAATGCTTAAATGAGCGAGAGCAGGAACTGCTCACAGAACTCTATGAAGGAATTAAGCAGCTTAATCCGGAATATCCCATACGAGTGCTGCAATTTCAATTAATGCGTACAGACATTTATCAGGGACATAGCTATATTACCCTGTGCGGTTATAACGCAGACTGGTATCTGGACGAAGAGAGAACAGAATACCAGATAGATGCAGACTATCTGTATCAGCCCTTTCAAGAACTGGAAGACAGTATGAAGAAAGAAATCTCCGTGTATATGGGCGGCGTCACTGTATATGATATCAAGAATCTTATATGCGAATACTTTTTAGAATGTTTTATCAATATGGCAGACAGAATGCTGAATAATTTTTACCTGTTTGATGAATGGACACAGGAAAATCAAATCTCCTTTGCATTACCCTACCGCATTGTATGGGGAGAATACCGGGGAAGAGCCAAGACCATATTTTACTTGGATAAAGCAGGGAAGACAAAGGAGGAAATCCAAAAGGAGTTGGAGGATAATAAGGAAAAGGAAGCATATCTGTTTTGCTCTTGGACAGAAAGTGATTTAGCGGATATTACTCTGAAACAGAATAATTTCGGCCATCTAAATATGAAAAACAGCAGGCTTAGTCGGGTCACCTTTGATAAATGTATGTTTCTGGGAGCCGGTTTTAAAAATTCTTTTATGGAGTGGTGTTCCTTTGAACAAAGTATATTAAACGGCTGCAATTTTAACGAATTACAAGCCTACCAATTAGATTTTAGTTCTGCACAGATTAGTAATTGTTCCTTTGAACAGAGCAAGCTGCGCAAAGGAAAATTTGACAAAGCAGTGTTAACGGATGTGATATTCACAGAAGGAAATCTTTCGGAATGCAGTTTTCGAAATGCCAGATTGTGCAGAGTGGACCTTAGAACAGAAAACCTGTCAAACATTGATTTTATAGGCGCTGAGTTAGAGCAGGTATACATACATGTAAAAAATTATGATGAAATTACGCTGACACCAGAGCAGGAGTCGCAAGTCTACATTTTGGAGGAGGAAGTGCATGAATTATTATGAAATAAAGCAGGATGGAAAACTGTACAACACAATTGAATTCGAAGGATTTCAAGGCTGTCCCAACATTATCATGGACCGGAATGCAGCGGATACCTTTAAAAGATGCACCAGCATGTATGTGACAGGAAATCCTGAGAGTCAATACCCTGATCTGATTCAATCACCGGTACTGATGGTATCAGAGAAAATGTTTCAGATACTGAAATATTATGATACAAGCGTTATCTATAAGATAGTAGTGCTGACAGATATAAAGAGAAGCAGGCAGGAAGTATATCGTCTGATGCTGCCAAAAGTCTATGAAATGCCGGTAATAATGGAAAAAGAACAGCGAATTTTTTATGTAAAAAAAGGTTTAGAGCATCACTTGATCGTAACCGGAGATGTGTTAGAGAGTATTCTGGCAAGGGAGCAAGTGGGGATATGTTATCAGAAAGTCAATGTAGAGGAGTGGAATTATGAGTGAAAAAAACATAGTGTCTTCCATACTGGAATCAGCGGCGGTGGAATTTGGAGTAGATGGTGCCTATGAAGCAATACAAAAAGACGGATTTTTGGGAGCCACGCAAAAAGCTGTGGAAAACAAGGTAGATGATATAAAGCAAGGTGTAAATGATGTGAAAAACAAAGCAAAAGAGGTAGGAGGTTATCTGAAAGAGGACTTTAACAATTTAAAAGATGCTGTAGGTGATCTTTTTGCCTCCGAGGAAGAAAAAGCCGCCAAAAAGGCAGAGGAAGAGGCGAAAAAAGCCAAAGAGGAGGCAGAGAAAAAGGCACAGGAGGAAGAAGAAAAAGCCAGAAGGGAAGCATTAGATAAATCTTATATTTTGCATACTGCACTGCTTGTCTGTGATAAGGCATACATTACTTCCGAAACCGGTCTGGAAGCACACCCCAGTTATATTGTGCTCCCCCAAAGTCACGGTGAAAGTATACATGGGCTGCCCCAGTTAAATGTAGATGATTATATTGGTGACGTAAATGTATTGAATTTCGGAATCTGCAGAAGTCCCAAAAACCCATCGGTGCAGGCAGCAGCAAGAAAAATTCTGGATGAAGTGAAGGAGGAAACCAAATCCTGGACAGACAAGTTGATGAGCATATTTGTAGATGACAGCAACAATGACGTATGTGACAGTGAAGAAAGTCTGGCAGCTTATTGTGCAGGAGTCTGTACCCCCAAATTTGATAAAGGCTGGGTGGACGGAAAAGAAGATGTACTAATAGACGGTTCTCCGGCATTACTTGGCAGGTGTACGCTGAACTGCATCTATGGAGGGAATATTACAATACAGTCCAGCGGACAGCCGGAATAATGTATTTAAATAAATAGACGGAGTAACAAAAAAGAGAAAGGACATGGTTACACAAATGAAGCTACATTATGATAGTCTAACCATAAAGTTGGATTATGAAGTAATAGATATTGCAGAACTGAAATTAACAGAAGCCATAAACGAGCATGGTTTGCTGGAAATCACATTCCGGTGCGAAAAGATCAAAGCAGAAGAAATCATACAGAGAAGCAGCAGTGATGATACAATCAGTGTTTATGATGGAGAAAAATGCATTTTTCAGGGAATGCTTTCCGAAATGGAACTGAAGAAAGACCAGTTCTGTGCTTATCTGGCAACCAGATGGACCAGTTTTACAACAAAGCTTGATATTGCACAAAAGAGCAGGGCATATACCGGTGATTCCATGCAGTATACCGATATCATATCAGCAATTGCATCAAAAAATGAGGGAATGTTTTGTAAGGAAAATTCGGGAAAAGAAAAGATTCCCGGATTTATATTACAATACAAGGAAACGGACTGGCAATTCTTAAAAAGACTGGCAGGAAAGAATAGCTGTGTGCTGATACCAGACAGCCGTATGCCTTATGCCTGTTTCCAATTTGGTCTGCCTCAGAATAAGAGCATAAAGATAGAGGATACTCATGGTGTGAAATGTACCACTATTAATTATGAAGAATACGCCAAAAGAGAAGAAGAGTGTATGTTAACTGCATTTCTGCAGGATTGTTACTGTTTTCAGGTGAAATCGAAAGCATGGTATGAATTAGGCCAGAGAGTAGAGTACGAAGGAAAAGAGGGCGTAATCCAGCGGGTGACTGTGTGGGGAAACAAAAGTCTGGTGGAAAAATGTTATGACATTGTACCGGAGGCGGGAGTAAAAACACACACAGGAATTCATAATGATTTCTCAGGTCTTCATCTGCCAGCCACTGTGAAGGAAGTTACAGGAACTAAGATTCGTGTGGACTTTGAGATAGAGCAGATAAGCAAAGGGGAGGAAAGATATTTTGAATATGCAGTAGAGAGCAGTGCCTGGTACTGTATGCCGGAACAGGGCAGCAGTGTACATATCTACCTGCCGGAAAATGATGAAACCAAAGCCTATGCGGTTCACAGTATGCGAAACACAGAAAGCGGGGGAAAACACGCCCAGGCAACCTTAGACCCTCAGGTAAAAAGCTACACCCATCCCAGCGGAAGTGCCATGCAGCTGGATGGAGGCCGGCTGCTGTTGACCGCAGATGGAAGCGGCAATACACAGGCAAGTCTTGACAGTGACGGAACCCTGGGACTGAAAGCCAAGAAGATAACCATCTACACCGCCGGAAATATAAGGATCGGAAAGAGCCAACATTCTGAAAGCAGAGCAGGTACACCCGCAAAGGATGTGTCTGTAAGCTCCGGCATGGATATTTCTGTAATTACAGGAAAAGGTGCCTATGCATACCTTGGGGAACAGGCATTCCTGAAAGGAAACCTTATCACCAACCTTGCCAGTATTCATGATGCAGTGGAAATCCCGGCGGAAATCCTGTCCCGGAATGACGGGATAGAAGATGTTATCAATGAAATGAACGCCACTGCCAAGGCAGTAGAACTGCAGAAGGTGCAGGAGGCAAAGCAGAAAACAGGAATGGGCTTGTTTGCGATGGCGGCTGGAATTGCAGCGATAGCGATTGTAGGTGTATGTACCGGTGGTGCAGGGCTGTTATTTGTGGGGGCTATAGCTGCCGGAGGAGTAGCTACTGTTTGTGGAGCCAGTATGGCAGCAGAAGGAGTACAGGATTATCAAAAGGCAGTGGAAACCGGAGATTTCTCCAAGTCCTACAACTTTATGAGGGATTCCGTACTGGGAGGCAATCAGACACTGTATGATATTCTTACTTATGGTTCTGTATTGATCTGCGGCATTTTGGTGGGTGTGGCTACCGGAGGAGGCGGACTGGAGGCATTAAAAACGGTACTGATGAGGGCAGGAACGGAGATGGGACTGGACACTGCCATGAATCTGGTTATGGATTACATAGATGACGGAAGCATAAATAATGGCTGGGAATCTTATTTCAAATCTATGTGCATGGCTGGTGGTATTCAAGGTTTCAGTATGGGGATTACAAATAAATTAAATTTCTTAAAGGATTCAGGCAAATTAACATGTTCTCAGTTTAATAAACTTAGATTGGGGATAGATGTGACACTGGATTCCCTGGTGAGCTTCGCCACCACCGGAGAGGTGGATCCCATAAAGATCCTGTTAAGAAATTACCTTGCCAACAAGCTGACCCTTGCGGATCCGGTGGACGGAGCCACGGGAAGTCTGTATATCCCGGCAGTGGACATGAAGCTGCCGGACATCAGGGAGGATTTTACCATCAGCCGGAAATATGAATCTATAAATCCCAGAAGTGGCTTATTAGGTCCCGGCTGGACCTGCAGTCTGGAAAGCCGCCTGCAATACACAGCAGAACAGTGTTATATCCTGTGTCCTGACGGACATGTGGAAAGCTTCTGCCTGAGAGAAGACGGCTGGCATAATGATAAAGGTGACAGCCACCGGATGGAATTAAGGGAAGAAAAGGAGGGCTACCGTCTTCTGGATGTGCCTAACCATATGTCTTATGTATATGCAAAAGACAATGGAAGGATACTGTACGCAGAAGACGGACAGAAGAACCGCTCTGTATATGAATACAGTATTGCGAAAAATATCAACAGCATCGGTGAAAGCAATGGTGAAACGGGAATACTTACCCTGACAGCAGTCACTACCTTTGGCGGCAGCAGAATCCAGATTCAGGTGGAACAGGGCAGGCTGACAAAGCTTACCGATGTGCTTGGAAGAACTGTCACATACACATATGATGAAAATGGCTATCTGGTATGCATCAACCAAAATGACAGGGGATTGACCCGGTATGTTTATGACCGGAAAGGAAACATCACAGAGATCACCGACCAGAACAACAAGCGTTATACCATCAATACCTTTGATGGTAAGGGAAGGGTGGTACAACAGCATTATCCGGACGGAAGCAGCTGTGAAATCAGCTACAATGACAGTGAGAGAAGCGCTGTATTTTATTATCCGGAAACCGGAGGAAGGCAGAAAGTGTATCATAACCCGGAACATCTGGTAACCCGCATCGAATATCAGGATGCTACCTATGAAGCCTATGATTATGACCAGTGGCAGAATAAGATCTACTACCGGGACAGAAACGGAAATGAAACCCACTGGGAATATTCCGCATATGGAGAAAAGATAAAGGAGATACAGCCGGGTGGTCTGGAAATCCAGGGCAGGTATGAAGAACCGGGGTATCTGGCAGAAGAAAAAGATAACGAAGGAGGCTGTACCCGTTATGTTTACGACAGTCACCATAACCTCATAGAAAAGAGTACCCTGATTTCCGGTGCCTATTCCGGAAAGATAAGTACCATGGCAGAGAGTATGCCGGTTTCAACCGAAGCAGGAAATTGGAGCAGGGAATGTTACGGGTATGACAGATTTGGGCGTATCCACTACAAAGAAGATGCCAACGGAAACCGCACCAGTTACTATTATAAAAAAGAAGAACCGGAAAAGCTTACTGTGGAAGATATGTATCCGGAAATCGAGGTCACACCGGAAGGGTACGAATACTTTTATACTTACGATGAGGCTGGAAGGAAGATTAAAGTTGAAGCAGAAGGAACCGGCATGGAGTTCAGTTATAACGGACTTCACCATATAAATCAGGTGACAGACGGGGAAGGAAACATAATCCATGAGGAATATGACAACTTAGGAAGCCTGATACGCCGTTATAACCACCGCCAGTGGATGAAATCCAGAAACGGGGGAGGCTACACTTACGAATACGATTACCTAGACCGCTTAATTCGGGTGAAAGACCCGCTGGGCAGGGAGAAATATTTCAAACGGAACGGTCAGGGGAGTATCCTGTATGAAAGCCTGCTGTGCAGGCCCCAAAGAATCCCGGAACAGGGGGAAACTACCGGGCTATACAGCACCTATGATGCCAATGACAACCGTACCAGCATTACCTGTCCGGATGGAGGAAGATGGGAGAGCAGATATGACAGTGAAGGAAACCTGCTGTACGAAGGAAGTCCCACAGAGCAGGGCGGGAAATATTATACTTATGATGCCATGAACCGGATCACGGAAATCCGTCTGGAAGACGGCACTGTTACCAACAGCTATATTTATGACAGAAAAGGAAGGCTGATACAGGAAACCAATGCTCTGGGAGAGGTTACCTACTATGCATATGACAAGGCAGGAAGAAGAACCGGAGTGTGGGAGTATGTAGGAGAAAGCGGTGAAACTGTCAGAGAAGGCAAAGAAAAGGAGGAGCAAAAAGACGAAGCAGTTCAGAAAAATCCGCCAGACAGTCAGGAAAACCAAAACAGCAGTTACCGTGTAACCCAGTATCTGTATGACAATGCAGGAAATGTGACAGAAGAACGCAAAGGTTTAGAAGCGGTAAAACCGTTAGAATATCCTCACAGATTCTTAAGTATCCACAAGAAATATGATAAGCAGAACCGCCTAATCAGTGTGGAAGACGGAACAGGGGCAAAAGTTACCTATGCCTATGATTTCAGAAATAACCGAACCAGGGAAACACAGTTGATTAATGCACAGGGGGTAGAAAGGAAAGTATCTTATACCTATGACAGGGCTGGAAAATTAATAAAGAAAGAGGAACTATGCAGTTCAAAAGAAAATGGCAGAAGCAGTGACCGCAATGGAATCACCCAATACGGCTATGATGAAGCAGGAAACCTTACATTTATCCAACTGCCGGAGGGCGGAACTATCCGGACAATCTACGATGCCGCCGACCGTCCGGTATGCACGTTAGAGCAGGACAAGAAAAACGGCATCTGCCGGAGCAGGAACTACCGCTATGAAGAAGTATGTGCGTTGGCATGGGAGCAGCTATACGGCAGGGAAGACTACGCAAAGCGGTTAAACCGGCAGCTAATGAACTGCAATACTCTGGAAGATTACCAAAGTGATGAATTTGCGGAATTGCTTTCCAAGGAGCAGCCATCGGAGATTAGATATTACAGTGGGAAGAAAGCACTGGAAATCCACCATGCCTATGAGCAGATTTATGAAAACGCAAGGGTCTGGGAGTATAAGGCAGAAGAAAAGTTAGAGGCAGGAAAAGAAGGAGAAGACTATTTTACCCGCCGTTACCGCTATGATTTCCGGGGAAATCTTATATCCTATGAGGACACCCTTGGCAACCAGACCAGTTATACATACAACCAGACCGGGGATTTGCTCCGAGTGACTGCCCCGGATGGCAGTGAAACTACCTTCGCTTATGATGCACAGGGCAGACTGCTTTCAAAGACCAACGGAGAGCAGGAAAGGGAATATCTGCTTGCCTATGATAAACTTGACCGGGTGATTACAGAAACTGACGGAGAGGGCAATACGATTTCTTACACCTATCATTCCAGTGGAGAAATCAGTAAAGTTACAGGAGCAGACGGAATCGCAGACCGGCAGACAGCCTATGATATCTGGGGCAGACCGAACAGCGTAACCGATGGAAACGGCAATACAACCATCTATCAGAAAGATATCTGGGGACGGGTCACCAAGGTGATCTATCCGGATGGCGGAGAGGAACACTATGCTTACGATTATGCAGGCAATATCATTCAGGCAAGGGACGCAGTTGGAAATGAAACAGAGTTCTGCTATAATGAGGGCAGCCGTTTAAAAAGTATTCGAAAAGCCGATGGGAATAAGAGACATTTTGGATAGGATAGAGAAGGAAGGTGTGTTTAACGAAAGGATGAGAATGGAAATATCATCCGCCTATCCTACAATATGGACAGTAATCCAGTGTTATCTACGGGAAGCAGATGTGAGGAAATATCAGAAACAGCAGGAAGCAGAAACATTACCTCGAAGTCAGCAGAACCAGAAATCAGAAGCCTTTCTGTCTATGATGAGCAGGGATTTCTAATACAAGCGTCGGAAGGTGGAAGTGTATACCATTACGAAAGAGATAGCGAAGGAAACACCCTAAGGAAAAGTGCCTGGGGTGAGACGTTATATGAAGCTGCTTATGATGCCTGTGGCAGAATCACAATGCTTGACGGAACACGCTACCAATATGATAAGGCGGGACGTTTACAGCAGGCAGAGTCAGAACATGGAATCCGTGCAGCCTACCGTTATAATAAAAATGGAATGCAGAGGGAAATAGTCTGTGGTAATGGCTTGTGGACAACTTATGGATATGACAGCAGAAACCAGCTGATTTCCTTGACAGCAGGATTTGAAGGGAAAGAGCCGTTGTTGCAGGCAGTCTACCGTTATGATGGCAATGGGAACAGGACAGGAAAAGAGGAACAACTTCAAAGAAAGTTTGGAACCCAAAGAGAAGTAGAACAAACAACCTACTGCTATGATAAAATGAACCGTCTGACTGGAGAGAGCAGGAATGGAAGTGAAACCAGCTATAGCTATGATCCAGCAGGAAACAGAACCAGCCGTATTCAGGCGGGGAACAAGGAAATCTATCGTTACAACAGCAGGAATCAGCTAACGGAACTTATCAGTGATAATAAGAGTATAGGATACAGCTATGACTTTGCGGGAAATCTGGCAGAAGAAAACTATTCTAGTGCAACAGAAGGCAGTAGCAAAATCCAATATATTTACGATTCGTACAATCAAAATACCGAGGTAAAAGGAAGCAGTTTTCGGCAAAAGAATAGTTACGATGCCGAGGGATATCGTTGCAGGCTGGAAGAAAATGAGAAAGTAACGAATTTCGTATACAGGGGCGGTATGTTGCTTGGTGAAAAATCAGAGGAAAACGAGCTAAAGCAAAGCTATGTGTTAGGTAATGAATACATAGGATTGATAAGTGAAACCGAGAAAGAATCCACAGTGCGGTATTATGTTACTGATGAACAGGGAAGTTTGCGGTATGTATTAAATGGTAATGGTGAAGTAGAAAGTTATTATCAGTATGATGCTTTTGGAGAAACGGTTATACAGGAAGGGAATCAGAGCAGGCTACGATATAATAGCCAGATATGGGAGGAATTGAGTGGACTGTATTACCTTAGAGCACGTTACTATAACCCAAGAACAGGGCGGTTTACGCAGGAAGATGTTATATATAATGATGGGCTGAATTTGTATGCATACTGTAACAGTAATCCAGTGATTTATAGTGATCCAAGTGGATTAAAAAAACACCAAATACAGCGAATGTAAACTGCGAAAGCAAAGAGGGTACTAGTGGGTCAAATGGCACATATGAAAAGGCGGACTATCATGGTAAAAAAAATAATTCTGTTAAAAATAAAGCACCGAATAAAGGACAGGAGGCTTTGGATAATTCTGTTTCAATAGGGCCTAATACAACAAGAAGAGTAGGGATTAGTGATGGAGAGATTGTTGTGTTTGATGAAACATCAAGTGGCATTTTCCATGGTCATGTTCGTTCTTGGAGTGAATTATCAGAGCAGATGAAAGCTGCCCTAAGAAAAGCAGGAAAGGTTAATAAGAAAGGGAAAATAATATAATGAATAAAGAGTATACACTTATGGAAAGTGAGCAATATAGATTAATATTATTAGTTAATAACACGGATTTTGATTATTATACAGATATATGTGTTGAATTAAATTTTGATGGCAAGCGTATATTATTACTTAAAGACAATTTGTTGTATTTAAAAAACGTGTTTGATAAATGTGAGAAGAAAGTGAATATACTTGATAAAAATTTGGATGAGAGAAATTTGGGCTTGTTATTAAATGAATATTACTATTATCTTTATGAAGAACAAGAAAAATATACTATCATATTAGATGAGCAAGGGCAGTGGATAGGTGAAAAATATATCTGCTTTTCAAATTTGGAGTATTCAACATGGATATATCGATATGATGGAGATATTGTATTAAAAGTAACACCTATATTTTATGGATTTGAGAAAGATGATTATCTTGAGGAATATGAAAAGTTCGTTCAAGAATATAATGATGTATTTAGAATAGCAATATCAACAAAACAAATAAAAAATGCTGCTGCATTAATTGATAATTTATATAGCTCCTTAATTTAACTAAGTTAAGTAATTATCAGTGATAATAACAATATAAGATACAGCTATGATTTTGCGGGAAATCTGGTAGAAGAAAACCATTGTAGTGCAACAGCAGGCAGTAGCAAAATCAAATATATTTATGATTCCTACAATCGAAATACCGAGGTAAAAGGAAGCAGCTTCCGGCAAAAGAATAGTTATGATGACGAGGGATATCGTTGCAGGCTGGAAGAAAATGAGAAAGTAACGAATTTCGTATACAGGGCTGGAATGTTGCTTGGTGAAAAATCAGAGGAAAACGAGCCAAAGCAAAGCTATGTGTTAGGTAATGAATACATAGGTTTGATAAGTAAAACCGAGAAAGAATCCACAGCGCGATACTATGTTACTGATGAACAGGGAAGTATACGTTATGTATTACATGGTAATGGTGAAGTAGAAAGTTATTATCAATATGATGCCTTTGGAGAAACGGTTACCCAGGAGGGAAATCAGAGCAGGCTGCAATACAATAGCCAGATATGGGATGAATTGAGTGGACTGTATTATCTGAGGGCACGTTATTATAACCCAGGAACAGGGCGGTTTACACAGGAAGATGTCATTTACGATTGGTGCTAAGATATAACTA
Source organism: uncultured Eubacteriales bacterium (assembly GCA_949289145.1). GTDB lineage: Bacteria > Bacillota > Clostridia > Lachnospirales > Lachnospiraceae > RUG11237. The sequence continues at coordinate 27,206 of CASEML010000162.1, forward strand.
TGGACACAAAATGTTGAACGGCTTATAATCAATAAAAAAGGAGTTCAACACTATGGCAAAAAATCAAAGAAGTTACACCCGGGAGTTTAAACAGCAGATTGTGGATTTACACAGTCAAGCTG
>CASEML010000163.1 GCA_949289145.1 uncultured Eubacteriales bacterium
ATAATCTTGACTTCTTCTTCGCCGGTTTTTTCATACAATTTTTCAATTCTCTTAATTTTTTCTTTCTTCTCACCGTGGATAAATACATTCACACAGCCTTCCATATCTTTCAAGATTACATCTGCGCAACGTCCTACAATTACACAGTCTTCCCTTTCTGCCAATTCCTGAATTATCTTTCTTTTGGCCTTAAACACATAATCGTCCATAGAAGCCCCTGTGGCATCTCTGCCCACAAAAGCATAAGCAAACATATGTTTCAACGGAGAATGTTCTCCCTGCTGTTCAATAAACTTTTTAGACAACCCCGTTTCTTCTGCTGTCTTCAGAATAATATCCTTATCGTAAAAGGAAATTCCCAATTTTTCTGCCAGCTGTTTTCCAATATATCTTCCACCGCTGCCGAATTCACGACTAATCGTAATAATCTTTCTACTCATTTTTATCCTCCAATACATTAATCTTATTTTTATTAATTCTCTTCATAAATATGCAGGCAAATATCGCTGATATTCCCTCCGCAATCAAGAAAGTAACCCATACTAGCCAAATCTTACTGTTATCAGCAATAGCAATGCGTGAAAATCCGTATGCTACCGGCAAAACAAACAGAAACTGGCGGAACACGGAAATAATCAAAGATTCCAAACCACTGTCCAATGCCTGGAAGATTCCCTGAAACGCCACATTAATTCCTGCAAATACAAAACTTAAAGAAACAATTCTCATTGCACCAATACAAAGCTGCTGTGTTTCACCTGACAGACCAAAGACAGCGGAAAACGGTACCGCACAAATTTCCAGTAAAAGCATACCTGCTATCATGATAATTGTAGTATACAGCATTCCATATTTAATACCTGCTTTGACTCTTTTCTTGCTTCCCATACCATGGTTGAAGGATACAATCGGTGTAATCGCATCTCTGAGACCAAATGCCGCAAATAAAATAAACTGCTGAATTTTATAATACAAACCATATGCAGTAACAACGGATTCTCCGATTTTTACAAAAATTACATTTAATCCATAAGTCATTACGGACATCAACGCCTGTGCAATAATTGCCGGTAAACCAATCGAATAAATTTCTTTTATAATATGTTTCTGTGGTTTCATATACTTTAAATTATTGGTAATTTCTTTATTCTTCTTAAGATGGAATACGAATCCCATAATTGCCGATACAATCTGTCCGATAATGGTTGCATAGGCAGCACCTGCCACTCCCATTTCAGGCATTCCAAGCCAGCCATAAATTAAAATCGGATCTAAAATAATATTTACCAGAGCACCTGCAATTTGTGCAATTGTAGAAAACAAGGCACGTCCTGTAGCCTGCAGCAATTTTTCAAAAATGGCATAGAATACATTTCCCATGGATAAACAGCAGCAAATCTTCAGATAACAGCTTGCCATTTCAAGGATTTCCGGATTCTTCGTTTGGGTTAATAGATAAATATCCGTTCCAAACAGACCGAATATTAAAAATACTATGTAAATGATGATTCCAAGAAAAACTGCGTTTCCGGCTACTAGGCTTACTTTTTCCCTATTGCCCTGTCCCAGACTTTTTGACAACAATGCGTTGGTACCCACACCAGTACCAATTCCAATGGCAACCATTAACATCTGCACCGGAAAAGCCAGAGTTAAAGCATTTAAAGCTTCTTCTCCTCCATTTGCCATATTAGATACAAATGCACTATCCACAATATTATACAAAGCCTGTAACATCATAGATAAAATCATAGGAATTCCCATGGTCAGCATCAGCTTGTTCACCGGGGCTGTTCCCATTTTGTTCATAGATTCTTTCTCTTTCATATCTTACCTCCAATTTTAGCCAAGAAAAAAGGCGTAAATCCATATCTGGATTTACGCCTTTGGCTACTCGATTTCTTTCTATTTTAACAAAAAAAATTTTTTAAGTCAATCAATAAAATTCTATTTTTTGCTAAATAGGCAACACCTCAGACATAGCACCTTTTCTTTTGGCTCACATACTATAATATTAACAAACTTCAAGGAGTATGCCATGTATTATCTTATAGGTCTTCTACTGCTTTTGGTTTTCTGTAATATTCTTTTTTTCCATTGCAGAAAAGGCAAAATCCGAAAGAAGATTTGTAATATGAATACCTCAGAAAAATGCAAAAAGCTTTCTGAATTAGTAAGGCCCTTTGGATATTGTTATGATGTAAAACAGGATATTTTTTCCACTACACTGGATGCCTGGCAGCGTAACTTTGGTTATACAGAAAGCTATAATCGCTATGCGCCTCATTTTAATATGGTTTTTGATTATGAACCTATCTACTTTGACTATCAGGATAAAACCTGGCTCATCGAATTATGGAAAGGTCAATACGGAATTAATACCGGAGGCGAAGTGGGTATTTACTACAGTAATTCCTTTGTGCCTCCGGGACTGCGCAATCATACCTTGTTTCATTGTGTAAAAGATAAAGATATGCTTCCCATGACGCTACATTTGTTCCAAAAGGACTGCAGCATAGCCATGGTACGCAGACCTCACTGGTGGCTCACAATCTTCTCTGTAGGAAAGTATACGGAGCCAAAAGATCTTTCCATGAACGTAAGTATTACTTTTCCTAATCAAGAAATGATGAATGCATTTGTTCAGTCACTGATCCAAAAAGGTTACCGCAAATGCAATATCTGCATTTGTGGATTAACTGTTATTTTTGTATATGATTCCTGCTCCACTTGCATAGATCCACCTCTCCGCCGCTTATTATGCCGTTTCGCCCAATGGAAAAACCGAATCTTTTGCAAACTTTTCTTATGGGTGACCAAACCTTTTTGTTCCTCCCTTGATCGGGTGCTTTACCTGTACTACTTTCTTCCATTTGCTTTCCGGCGCATGTTTACCATCAAACATTACAAAAAATGCAGGAAGCATCATTAAGTTATGGGATATGAAAAACGGCTTGCAAAGGCATTTATTCATGCGCCTGTATTGCCTTTGCACAGCAATTCCCGTATTGCCATAATCAGTGACTGCCACAGAGGAAAAGGAGATTCTAATGATAATTTTTTAAAGAATCAGCATTTATATTTTGCCGCATTGTGCCACTACTTTGACAATGGCTACACTTATATTGAATTGGGCGATGGGGACGAATTATGGGAAAACCGGAGAATGAATGAAATCCGTGAAATCCATAGCAACGTGTTCTGGATGTTTGAATTACTTCATAAACAGAAACGTATGTATATGCTTTATGGAAATCACGATATGGTAAAGAAATCCAATAAGCTGTCACTGAACTTTCCCTGCTATGAAGGATTAATCTTAAAAGACTGCCGCACTTCCCACTACTTTTATCTGACCCACGGTCATCAGGCAGACACTTTAAATTCTGTATTTTGGAAATTGTCAAGATTTTTAGTCCGATACTTATGGAAGCCGTTAGAACAGTTCGGCGTGCTGGATCCCACCAGTGCAGCAAAAAATTATGCTATACAAAATAGGACAGAAAAACGTTTAGAACAATGGGGACGGGAACAGCAGGTCACCATAATTGCCGGACATACCCACCGTTCTGTGTTAGATCCGGCACATCCTAACTATATCAACACCGGAAGCTGTGTCCACCCTCGCTGTATCACCTGCGTTGAAATTGCAAATAATTCGCTGTTTCTAGTAAAATGGTCTATGGAAACAAGAGCAGATGCCAGCCTTTATGTGGCAAGAACGGTGCTGTGTGGTCCGCTGCCTCTGAGTGAATTCCCCACACCTGCGGATTAATTCTTTCGTTTTCGTAAACTTTCAGATTATAGTCAGTTATGGAATATCCACAGCTGACTATATCTTTTGCATATAATATTCTTCCCAAAAAAGTACTGGAATGTACGGAAGTAGTCAGTAAACGCCCTATATTTTGTACATTTCCTGTGATTCCCACATAAATCCCTGCACCTGCTAGCATAAGTACCAAAATTATCAGTAACGGTTTTCTCATATCTTTTCTTCTTACTGCCAAAACAACGCAGACACCTAACATTAACAGAAATACGCTCCTGCTTCCAGACAGAAAAATCCCTAACATTAAAATTATAAACTGCACACCCTGTATATTTCTTTCTTTTCCAGTCCGCTTTCTATCTAATAAGAAAACCACTCCTACTAAACAAAATACTGCAAATACATTAGGATATTGGAAAAATCCTCCCATTCTGTCTGCTATAAACAGAAACTGATGCAACGGCTCTATTCCATAAGAGATCAGTCCAATGACAGTCATAATAAATCCAATCACAGGAATTTTTTCTAACATTTCTTCCCGCTGCTCTTTGTTAAGCTGCATTACAATGCATAGAAAGAAAAATATAGTTACATTTTTACTAAACCCAATATACCCCATACCTGCATCCACACCGTAAATACAAGTAACAAGATACATTATGACAATTATATTGATACTTAAGCTTTCCATATTTACATAAAAACGCATATACTTTTTCTTCATGGAAAGATAAACGAAAAAAGCACCTAATATTCCCCCAAAGATACAGGCTATATATTCATAGAATAATCCAAACGCAAAAAAACTCAGGAAAAATAATAATGTAAAAAATCTATATTCTGCTTTACTCACAATCTCCGCCCATTTCTAATCGTATTTCATTCTATTTTCACCTCAATCTTCTTCAATTACAACCTAATAGGTTGGGTTTTTCAACACCTTTTTAGTTGGGTTTCACTGCCTATCAGCTTGTTTTTTCCCAAAATTGGATAACCTATAATTGTATTAACAAAAAGTAAGGAGAACTATCATGAATTCTAATCAGGAACCCAAGGAAGACTATAAAACAGCTATGGGGCAACGACTGCGTAACTGCCGTCTAAGTTCAGGTCTGACACAGGAGCGACTCTCAGAACTTTTGGATATTTCTGTAAAGCATTATAGCGAGGTAGAACGGGGAATTACTGGATTATCCGTGGAAAAACTAATACAACTATCCAATATTCTTGGAATCAGTTTAGATTATCTTTTAAAAGGTGATAAGGATTCGGAAATAATCCCCAGCCAAATAGCCGACATATACCACTCCTGTCCTCAAGAAAAATTAGGATACTTTTTGGAAGTATTGCGAAATATGGAAAAATTAATGGACGACCCAAAATAACCGTATTATGTTACATGGAAATGAGAAAATTTCTTAAAATATAAAAATACCATCTGCATGGATATTTTTACATATCCAAATACAGATGGTACTTATTAAATCTTTTTTCCTGTTAGTAGCTAGATTTTCCTTTAATATTTTTTATATATAACTACTCTTTTATTATTTTTATTTTGTAACAGAAATTTTATACCCCTGCAAAACATCTGCATCACTGCTTTTCAGTTCAATAAAATATTCCTGGTACCCCATAATACATATCGGCACTTTATTTTCCGGCATCTTCAAATATCTGATATTCAATTGTCCATATACCTTCCCTGTTTTGTCCTGCTTTCTTATAAACTGCCTAACTTCTGTAGGCTGTCCGATACTTGTCAGCGTATGTTCTACAATACATAAAGTCTTTGTTTTGAAAAAGGATTCCTTATAACCGGACAATTTTTTATAAAATGGTGTATTTTTACATTTCTGTTCTGTGCCATATCCTGCCTTGACATAATTTGTGCAGAACTCCTTTTTTAACTGTTCCAATTCTGCCTTGGAGTGTATTACACAATATTTCTTTCCCAGTAGTTCCATGTCTTTCAACTGGTTATCCAATACCATTGTTATCTTACCCTTAATTACTTTTTCGCTAAAAGCCTTTACTGTTACCTTGTAGGTTGCCAGCACTTTTTTGTTGTTCTTATTTACTGCTTTGACGGTAGCTGTTCCTTGCTTAACTCCTGTCATTTTTCCTGTTGAAGTTATCCGCACCACCTTTTTGTTACTGGAGGACCATTTTATCTGCTTTTTGCTTACATTCCCTACAGCCCCCATGCTTATGGTCTGATTGACAAAGAGGATCTTTTTCTGTTGATTGTCGGCTTTCCTAGTAGCTGCGTCTGCAGGTGCATACAGTGCAAAAATCATACATACGAATAATAAACTTGAGATTATTTTTTTGAAATGTTTCATATAATTTTCCTTTCATTATTTGGTTTTTGCTGATTTTACATCTGAGTCTTGACAATATTTCTTACTTCCATTATATGCCATATATCCTCTTATTTTATAGTAGTACGTTTTTCCTGATTTTAATCCAGAATCCATATAAGAATTAATGTTCTTATCAGTTATCGTCTTTATTTTTGTATAATTACCATTCTTACTTGTAGCTCGATAGATAACAAATCCTTCTGAAGATGAGTTTCCTCTCCACGCTATTTTTATCTGACCTTTTGCACTAGTGCTTTTTATACTACTTATTACCTCTTTTTCATTCCTAAAGGACAAATACTTTGTGTGCTGAATTGCAAATCCACTGTTAATCAACCCTGCTCCCATACCACTGATTCCCAAATTTGTAGCTGTACTCTTAATAATTTTTTCCGCTTCATCAACAGAAATTTCCCCATACGCTTTCATAATGGCAAGTGTTCCTGATACAATAGGTGCTGAAAATGATGTATTCCTAGCCCAAGTATACCCTCCCTTCAAATCGCATGTCAATATATTTTCTCCTGGTGCAGAAATATCTACTGTATTTCCATAATTTGTAGAATCCATTTTTTTGTTATTTCTTTTAGTTGCTGCCACAGAAATCACATGATTACAGCTTGCCGGATAAAGTGGTTCGCTTGTACTTTCATTTCCTGCTGCCGCCACAACAATTACATCATTATCATATGCATAATCAATAGCTGCCTGATATGCTTCTCCACCTCCATATGAGCCAGCACTAATATTAATAACATCTGCCCCATGATCTACCGCATAATATATTCCATTAATTATTGCACCTATATCTAAGAAACCTGGCTCGGTACTACACTTAATTGCCATAATCCTTGCCATCTCTTTATCCACACCTGTAGCAACACCTGCAATTCCCTTTCCATTATTTGCTTCTGCCGAAATAATGCCAGCTACCGCTGTTCCGTGAAAATCTGTATATGGCTTGCTTACGGATGTTAATAACGGATATCCACTCTGTGTTGCATCTACACAACATTTTTTTATATAAACATTCTTCAAATCCGGATGATTCATTTGAACCCCAGTATCAATAACCGCAACAAATGTTTGTCTGAATCCAAAATCCCCTACCGCATTCCAACCATCCGAAATATTAATATTGTTTAAATAATATTGTTCATCACTAAATGTATCATTAGTTAGACCACTTACATGTACTTTATAATTCGGTTCCACATATGCTATATTTGCATACTGGCTATATTCTGCAATCGCTTGCTCCACCGTCTGCCCTTTTGAAATTTTTACTACAGCAACTACGTCCTTTGCCTCCGTATCTATTTTATCAATCTGCTCGATTTTTTCTTGTGTAAAACCACTTACATCAATGTCTTCATCGGTTTCTACAATTTGCTCTACACTTCCAAATTGCTCCTCCGCAACATTATCAACATAGTCTTCATTTGTTTTAGGAGTGTATCCAATAATAATAGTATTTACATCATATTCTAAATTTTCTGCATTGTTTCTCTCTACTTCGGCATTCTGATAATCTTCTATTATTTCTTCTGCTATTGGATTTGCCTCAATTGTACTAATAAACTCCTCTAACTCGCCATTAGTTTCCTCAGAATATAACTCTTCCAGCGTATTTCTCAATCCATACTCATACAACTCTTCATCTTCTACTTCATTTAGTATCTCTGCTGCCTCTTGTCCTTTCTCTATTGAGATGTCCACTATTTTTTCTATTAACTGTTGTTCTTCTTCCAAATCAACTATTTGCGGAATTTTTCCCTCAGTGCTACTTTGCAAATCCTGAGAGTTTTCTGCTGCATTTGATATTGGATAATTTCCTAAACATTGGCTAATAATCGTTACTGTTACCAATAGAATCGATAATACTTTTTTACGTTTCATTTTATAATTTCCCTTCCTGTGTTTTAATATTTTAATTATATTATTTTCTCCTCTCTTTTTATATTTTACTTTATTTTTTTATTTTTAACAATGTTTTTTGCACAAAAATTTATTTTTAAAAATAAGGAGCATATCAGGTATGCTCCTTGCCATAAAATTTACAAACTCTATTTTCTCAACATTTTCCAACGCCCCTTACAGCACCTCTGCCAATTCCACAACCCCCGCAACTCCCACAATATCAATCCCCGGTTTTCCATTTGCCATAATCCCTTCATAATTACTCTTTGGCACTATGCACCGGGTAAAACCCATTTTTTCTGCCTCCTTAATCCTCACTTCTGCCTGAGCCACACCACGAACTTCTCCGGTTAGTCCCACCTCACCGAAAATAATTGTATGCTCATCTATCACAGTATTACGGTAACTGGAAATAACAGCCGCCACCACTGCCAGATCAATAGACGGCTCTGACAGACGCATGCCGCCAGTAAGATTTACATAGGCATCACAGCCTCCTAACTGCATGCCTGCCCGCTTTTCTAATACGGCTAACAGCAAATTTACTCTGTTAAAATCAATACCTACTGTAGTTCTTCTTGGAATCTGAAAAGTTGTGTCCGATACCAATGCCTGAATTTCCACTAAAATGGGCCTGGTTCCTTCTAAGGAACAGGTCACCACAGAACCTGAGGCCCCCACTGGTTTTCCGTTTAACATAAACTCTGAAGGATTGGCAACTTCCCGTAAACCATTTCCCTGCATTTCAAATACACCGATTTCATTGGTGGAACCAAAACGATTCTTCACACCACGCAGAATTCTATAAGAAGCATGGCGGTCTCCTTCAAAATACAGCACCGTATCCACCATATGTTCTAACACTCTGGGACCTGCCACTACTCCTTCCTTTGTCACATGACCTACAATAAAAATAGCAATTCCTAATGTCTTGGCAAGCATCATCAGCGTACCTGTAGATTCCCTGACCTGAGAAACACTGCCCGGTGCTGCGGAAATATTTTCATTGTACATGGTCTGAATAGAATCAATGATCACTACCTCCGGTTTTTTTGCCTTCACCACTTCCTCAATATCTGCCAAATTGGTTTCGCAAAACAGCGTCAAGGTATCCTTAAATTCCCCGATTCTCCGGGCGCGAAGTTTAATCTGCTTCAACGATTCTTCTCCCGAAATATACATCACATCATGATGATCATTTGCTAAATTCCTGCACACCTGTAACAGCAGCGTAGACTTTCCGATTCCCGGATCACCACCCACCAATATCAGCGAGCCGGCCACAATACCGCCTCCTAACACCCGGTCCAGTTCTCCTATACCGGTACTGATTCTTTCTTCTTCTTTTAATTCAATCTCCTTTAATGTCACCGGAACGGACCGCTCTTTCCCCAGTCTGCTCTTTGCACCTGTTCCCTTCTTTGGTACGGCTTCCTCCACAAAGGTATTCCATTCTTTACAGCCCGGACACTGTCCCATCCATTTAGAAGATTCATACCCACAATTTTGACAAAAAAATATGATCCCCTTCGCCATCTATTCAACCTCTTTTCTCATTTTCTTTTGACAGCAAAACAATTATGTATAGGATACAAAATGCTCCTCCCAACTCAAATGACCACTTGAATTTTGGAGGAGCATCCACTTTTTAATCTGTTATTTTATATTTTTACCACTTTCACCTTTACAGCATCACGTTTCGCCAGTTCTACGCTTAATACAAGCTTACCGCCAAGATTTGTTTTCATTTTACCTACATTGGTATCATCAATATAAATCTTATACTCTGTTTCATCTTCAAGTTCGATGGTAATCTGTGCGTCTTCCGGTCCCTCTACGGTAAATTCCATTCCATGTTCGCTCTGTGTTAAATCTGCTACTGCAGTTCCCGGCACTGATTCATAAATAAACATTCCATTCTTTTCTAATTTTGTGATTTCATTGAATGTTTTTACCTTATAGATATCTCCATTACATTCAAAATTATCAAGCTTTGCTTTTTTACTTAATGTGTAATCGCCAAAGCTGATTTCCCCGCCTTCCTTCGCGCGAATTAATTCCTTTACTACAGCCATCAAAAAGTCCTCCGTTCTTCTTATGTTATTCACTGCTATATGTTCTAGTATACATCATATTTCTTCATATTTCTACTAGTTTATTTTTCCTTTAATGAAAAATTAATTTCTTTATTTTTCATGGATACCACCACGCTGTCACCGTTTTTAATTCTGCCGTTTAACACTTCTTCTGCCATAGCATCTTCAATGTAAGTCTGTACCGCACGCCGTAACGGCCGGGCACCGTATTTATCATCACTGCCCTTTTCCACAATAAATTTCTTCACGCTGTCACGAATGGTCAATTCAATATTCATCTGCTCTTTACATCTGTCCACCAATTTTTTAGAAAGCAATGTGACAATTTCTTTCATATGATCTTTATTTAATGCGTGGAATACAATAATTTCGTCAATACGATTGATAAATTCCGGTTTGAAAATACGCTTCACTTCTTCCATTACATTCAGCTTCATATTTTCATAATTTACCTTTTCATCATCTACCGCCGTGAATCCTAATTTCTTTGGTGATATAATAGCCTGTGCCCCTGCATTGGAAGTCATAATGATAATCGTATTTTTAAAACTGATTTTTCTTCCCTGAGCATCAGTAATATGCCCGTCATCTAACACCTGCAGTAATATGTTAAACACATCAGGATGTGCTTTTTCAATTTCATCAAACAGTACCACCGAATAGGGGTTTCTTCTAACCTTCTCACTGAGCTGTCCGCCTTCTTCATATCCCACATATCCCGGCGGAGAGCCGATCATTTTAGACACACTATGCTTTTCCATATATTCTGACATGTCCACACGAATAATGGCATCCTCACTGCCAAACACCGCCTCTGCCAATGCCTTGGATAATTCTGTTTTCCCAACACCGGTGGGACCTAAGAATAAGAAGGAACCAATAGGACGATTTGGATCCTTTAATCCTACTCTGCTTCGCTTGATTGCCTTGGAAATAGCTTTTACCGCTTCTTCCTGTCCCACCACTCTGCCATGCAGTACCTTTTCAAGACGCTTTAATTTTACTGTCTCTTCCTCTGCAATCTTTTTCACCGGAATCTTTGTCCACATGGCAACGATTTCTGCAATTTCAGCTTCCGTTACTGCCGGAATTCTTTGGTTTCTTTCCTGCTTCTTTCTTAATTTTAGCAGTTGATTCTCTATCTCTTCCTTTTCTTTTTTTAGTTCAGATGCTGCAGCAAAATCTTCCTGACAAAGAGCTTCTTCTTCCCGTTCATTTAACTGCTCTGCCTGTTTCTCTAATTCTTCTAATCCTGGAATTTTCTTTACACCGCTTAATTTTAATTTTGCTGCTGCCTCGTCAATAAGATCAATGGCTTTATCCGGCAGAAATCTGTCATTAATATATCTTGCCGACATTTTTACCGCTGCCTCAATAGCTTCATCCGTAATCTCTACACCATGGTGCTTCTCGTAATTTCCACGAACCCCTTTGAGAATTTCTACCGCTTCCTCTTCTTCCGGTTCTTCTACAACTATCGGCTGGAACCTGCGCTCTAATGCAGGATCTTTTTCAATATGCTTACGGTATTCATTGATAGTCGTGGCACCTATAATCTGTAATTCGCCTCTGGCAAGAGATGGTTTTAAAATATTAGAGGCATCTAGAGCACCTTCTGCACCTCCGGCTCCTATAATGGTATGAATTTCATCTAAGAACAACAAAGTATTCCCGTCCGCTACCACTTCTTTAATAACCTTCTTAATTCTTTCTTCAAATTCGCCCCGGTACTTAGAACCTGCCACCATACTGGCAAGATCTAACACAACTACTCTTTTTCCCTTTATGCTGTCAGGAACCGTACCTGCTACAATCTTTCTGGCAAGCCCCTCTACAATGGCAGTTTTGCCAACTCCAGGCTCACCGATCAGGCATGGATTGTTTTTGCTTCTTCTGCTTAAAATCTGAACCATTCGCTTGATTTCATTTTCTCTGCTGACCACTGGGTCTAATTTCTGTTCCTTGGCAAGCATAGTTAAATCACGACTGTACTGATTTAAAGTTGGAGTAGCCTCCTTTTCTTTCTTTTTTACTAATTTTCCGTTTTGAAAATCTTCACGGTATAAATTTATCTCCTGTCCCATGGCAGCAAGGATATCTACATATACCTTCTGCAAATTGATACCTAAAGTGATCAACAACTTTGTTGCCACACTGTCAGCTTCTTTCATCATGGCAATTAAAAGATGTTCTGTTCCGATTGCATCTGACTTAAATCTTTCTGCCTCTCTGTTCGCTGCCTCTAACACTCTTTCTGCTCTTGGGGTGAACCCCCCATTGTCTAGCAATCCCACATTGCCTTCCGGCACGATCAACTGTTCAACCAACTCCAGCAATGCCTCTTCTTCTACACCATTTGCCTCCAGCACTCTCGCCCCCACAGAGCTGCCTTCTTCCAACATACCAATTAAAATATGTTCGCTGCCAATGTAGGAATGTTTCAAACGCTTCGCAGATTTCTTTGCAAGCTCTATGGCTTTTTTTGCCTTTTCCGTATACTGTCTTCGCATGCTACTCCTCTTTCCTATTCTATCTTACACTACTATCCTGATTAATCATCCAGATCAATAAATTCAAAATCAAAATCATCTTCATTAAATTCCCTTTCAATGGCTTCTGCAGATTTTTTCTGCTTTGACTTTGATTTTTTTAATTTTAAAGATTCTTCAAATTCATCTTCTTCTGATTCTTTTCCGCTGATTTTCGCTTTGATGATTTCATCTTCCATCTCTCTTGGAATTATATCTTCTTCATCAAAAAAATCATCCTCTGGCTCTGCTTCTCTTTTCTTCTTTACCGATGCTGTCGGTCGTTTTTTCTTAACAGGCACCTCGTCTTTTGCCGCTACTGCCTCTTCCTTTTTCTTTACCACTCCAGGTTTTGTTATTGGTTCCGCTATGGACGTATCTGCATTTAGTTCATCTGTCTCGCCGCTCTCTAAGTCTTTGATTTCATCTTTTAATATTCTAATCTTTAAAAACATATTAATGACTGCTATCAAAAGAATCAGTACCATAAAGAACAGTACACCAATAACCATAAGCCTTGAATTTTTACTTTTCTGTAACGCTTCGTTTAATTCTTTTACCTGTTGTTCCTGCTCCGTTAAGGTGAGATCAGGCCCACTTTCTTCTTCAATAAGATTTGCAGGCTGAACAAAATATCTCTGATATGTTTTTTCCACAAAATCATATACATACCATGTATTTACGCCTGATTCACTCAAACCGCCTACCAGATAATACTCTGCCGCTGCGTTGGAATATGCGATTAGGTCATCGGTATACTTCCATGCTACACCTACTTTTTTATCATTGATCATGATGGTAGTTCTTTCAAATCCATAAATACTGATATCTCTTGGATATCCGTCTAAAACAACAATAAATTTGTCGCCGCCGTTATCAATTTTGATAAACTCTGTAAACTGATCCACATCCTTATAATACACATAGTAATCTTCATTCCCTTCGGTATCTGTCATGTATACGACATACAATTCCATATAATCAGATACAAGAGCCTCCATGGTTTCTCCATTATACTCTAAAGTTCCTTTCGTATATCCCTTCAATTCCGCATCTGCCGGCAAAGCCAATGGTGTCAGAAGCTTATCATTTACATAAATAGAATCATCTTCTTGTGCATTTTCCTCTGCTTCCTCGGTGGCTGCTATTGTCTCCACTGCTTCTCCGGTGGGCTCCGGTGTTGCTGTTGCAGCTTCTGCTACAGTATCTGCCTTCGTTACAGTAATGGTGTAAACTGCTGTTGCACCGCTTTCTGCTGTTACAGATACTTTAATGGTATTATCTCCTGCCTTAAGATTATCTGCTCCACTGATGGAGGTAATTTCTGCATTGGCATTCGAGGTAGTTCCTGATACTACAACACTGCTGACATCCGCTCCGACGGATGCTGTATAATTCATAGTGGATGGGCTAAATGCCGGTGAAAGTGTGCCCGTTGATAATTTCAGCTCCTTCAAACTTGCATCTTTTGAAAGAGATGCACTGTCATCTGTTACTGTGACACTAGAATTACCCACATGATTCATGGTTACCGAAGCTCCATCATATCCGGAAACTTTATAATCAGAAACTTTCAGCGTAGAAGTGCCTGTTTTTAACGCTGTAAAAGTCAGCTCATAAGTCATAGTGTTGGTGGAAGAATTTGAGGCTTTATCCGCAATCTGAATACTTCCGGAGCCCCCCTTTACTGCGGAACCGCTTCCGGTATACTCTAAGGCATCATCATCATATACCAGTGTCATATCCACTGTACCAAGTGGGGTACTCTCAGCAGCAACTTTTACTGTAATAATAATTGTTTCCCCTTTTTTTGCAGTAGGATCTGAAAAAGAAATAGAATTTCCCGCTGCCAAAACGTTCATTTTACAGCTAATCACTACGATTAAACTGAGCATCATGATTTGTATACTTCTTTTTAACTGTTTCATTTTTTCCTCCTGTTATTTAATTTCCTGAATACTTCCTCTTTATTATATGCTTCTGCGAAAATATTAATCTCCTTCGCATTTTTTCCATTGTCACCTTTTAAATTATATTATAATGTTATCTTTTGTCAACTGATAGCAAAATTCTTTTGGTTTTTTTAAGAAAAAAAGGGGTGATTTGGTAAATCACCCCTACTGTTTTTCCATGCGGATGAAGGGACTTGAACCCCCACGGTCTCCCACCAGAACCTAAATCTGGCGCGTCTGCCAATTCCGCCACATCCGCATATTAAAATGATTTGTGAAAAAAAAATACCGATTTTATCGGTATGAATGAGACACCCGGGACTCGAACCCGGGACAACTTGATTAAAAGTCAAGTGCTCTACCACCAGAGCTAGTATCCCATAGACAATAACATATTTCGTTATCTCTAACCTTGTAAGTTC
>CASEML010000164.1 GCA_949289145.1 uncultured Eubacteriales bacterium
CTGGATTTGCAGAAAATGAAAAAAGCAGCAGAGCAACTGACAGGGGTTCATGATTTTCGCAGCTTCACTTCGGACAAGCGAAAAGATAAGGATACGGTAAGAAAAGTAAAAAGTATTAAAATTATAAAGGAAAACAATTATTTGAAGATGTATGTTACTGGAGATGGCTTTTTATATCATATGGTACGTATCTTGGCAGGAACATTAATCGAGATAGGCATGGGAAAGAAGACGGTTGAGCAAATACCGGAAATTCTTGGGGCAAAGAATCGATTTCGGGCAGGATTTATGGCACCGGCACATGGTCTTATGCTGATGAAAGTGGATTATGGGGGGGAAGAAAAGATAAAATTAAGAAATTTGTATTTTTGATGGAATTGTTACACAGAATTTCTAAGAATAAAAATTAATTCTAGACAAATATATAAGGTATATGATATACTATCGAAGTATTAAAAAGCCCTATATTCGGAGCATGGACTCTCCGACCGGCATCTTAATATAAGGCGTTTAGATTTAAGGAGGAAATGGAAATGATTTCAAAGGAAAAGAAGCAGGCAATTATTGCTGAATATGCAAGATCAGAAGGTGATACAGGTTCACCGGAAGTACAGATTGCTGTATTGACAGCAAGAATTCAGGAGTTAACAGAGCATCTAAAAGTGCATCAGAAAGATCATCACTCTAGACGTGGTCTTTTAAAAATGGTAGGTCAGAGACGTGGTTTACTTGACTATTTAAAGAAAGTTGATATTGAAAGATATCGTACATTAATTGAACGTTTAGGAATTCGTAAGTAATTGTAACATTACTGTAGGGAGATTCCGGTATGTAAAAAGGACGGAGATTTTCCGTCCTCTTTTACTGTAATGGCAAAAAAGGTAGAAGACAACCTCCGAGACCACTGAAGATGGTATGGAAGCCGTAGCATCTTCAGTAGTTTCGGTATCTTCTGCCTCAAATATATATAAAAGGAGATACAAAATATGTATAAGAGTTTTACAATGGAACTTGCCGGCAGAACATTAACTGTTGATGTGGGAAGAGTGGCAAAACAGGCCAATGGTGCAGCATTTATGCATTATGGTGATACGGTTGTATTATCTACTGCAACTGCATCAGAAAAACCAAGAGAAGGAATTGATTTCTTCCCTCTTAGTGTAGAATATGAAGAAAAAATGTACGCAGTTGGGAAAATTCCGGGAGGTTTCAACAAGAGAGAAGGAAAGGCATCGGAAAATGCTGTGCTTACTTCTCGTGTAATTGACCGCCCCATGCGTCCGCTGTTTCCAAAGGATTACAGAAATGACGTTACCTTAAACAATCTGGTTATGTCCGTTGATCCGGAATGCAGTCCGGAATTAACTGCAATGTTGGGATCAGCTATTGCAACAGCCATATCTGATATTCCTTTTGATGGTCCCTGTGCAACCACACAGGTGGGGATGATTGAAGGTGAATTTATTATTAATCCAAGTCAGATGCAGATGAAAGAATCTGATTTGAAATTAACTGTTGCCTCTACAAAGGAAAAGGTCATTATGATTGAAGCCGGTGCTAATGAAATTCCAGAGGATACTATGATTGAGGCAATATATAAGGCTCATGAAGTAAACCAGCAGGTAATTACGTTTATTGAAGAAATTGTGGCAGAATGTGGCAAGGCAAAGCATGAATATACCAGTTGTGCCATTCCAGAAGGATTATTTGCGGCCATCAAAGAAATGGTGCCGCCGGAAGAGATGGAAAAAGCTGTATTTACAGATGATAAGCAGGTGCGGGAAGAAAATATCCGTAAAATAAAGGAAGAGTTAGAAGAAAAATTTGCAGATAATGAAGAGTGGTTAGGACTGATTGACGAAGCTGTATACCAGTATCAGAAAAAGACCGTCCGTAAAATGATCTTAAAAGACCACAAGCGTCCAGATGGCCGTGAACTGACAGAGATTCGTCCATTGGCAGCAGAAGTAGACATTATTCCTCGTGTTCATGGTTCTGCCATGTTTACCCGTGGGCAGACGCAGATTTGCAATGTAACTACTTTAGCGCCATTATCAGAAGCACAGAAGTTAGACGGTTTAGATGAATGTGAAACCGAAAAGAGATATATGCATCATTATAATTTTCCGTCATACTCTGTAGGTGAAACAAAGCCCTCTAGAGGACCGGGGCGTCGTGAGATTGGACATGGTGCTTTGGCAGAAAGAGCATTGATACCTGTACTTCCGTCAGAAGAAGAATTTCCATATGCAATTCGAAGCGTTTCCGAAACTTTTGAATCTAACGGTTCTACTTCTATGGCATCTACTTGTGCTTCTTGTATGTCACTGATGGCAGCAGGTGTGCCATTAAAGAAAATGGTGGCAGGTATTTCCTGTGGACTTGTAACAGGAGACACCGATGAGGATTATGTATTATTGACAGATATCCAGGGACTGGAAGATTTTTTTGGAGATATGGACTTTAAGGTGACAGGTACAGACGCAGGTATTACTGCCATTCAGATGGATATAAAGATTCATGGTCTGACACGTCCGATTGTGGAGGGAGCTATCCGCAGATGTAGGGAAGCACGTATGTTTATTATGGAAACTTGTATGAAGCCTGCAATTTCAGAGCCAAGAAAAGAAGTAGGTAAATATGCACCAAAAATCATTCAGTTACAGATCGATCCATCTAAGATTGGTGATGTGGTTGGACAGAGAGGAAAGACCATTAATGAAATTATTGACCGTACTGGAGTTAAAATTGACATTACAGACGATGGATTTGTATCAGTATGTGGCGTAGATCAGGATAAAATGAAAGAAGCAGCGGAAATGATTCGCGTGATTGCCACTGATTTTGAAGAAGGACTGGTGCTTACCGGAAAGGTTATCAGTATTAAAGAATTTGGGGCATTTCTTGAATTTGCACCAGGCAAAGAAGGTATGGTTCATATTTCAAAAATTTCAAAAGATAGAATTAACCACGTAGAAGATGTCCTGGCACTGGGTGATGTGGTAAAAGTTGTATGTCTTGGAAAAGATAAAATGGGAAGAATCAGCTTTAGCATGAAAGATGTGGAAGCTTAAGAGTAAAGAGAGCATTGTACCATATGGTATGGTGCTCTATCTCAATCATGATAGAAAGAGAAGGGAGCAACATTATGAAAAAGTTGGAAGAATATGTAAGAAGTATACCGGATTTTCCAGAAAAAGGAATTATTTTTAGGGATATAACCAGTGTTTTGCAGGATGCGGACGGACTGCAGCTTTCAATTAATTCGATACAGGAATTAATTGGCAACTTGGAGTTTGATGTGGTGGTAGGACCAGAGTCCAGAGGATTTATATTTGGTGTGCCTATTGCATATAATATGAAAAAAGCTTTTGTTCCAGTGAGAAAAAAAGGTAAACTACCATGCGAAACCATTGAATGTGAGTTTGATTTAGAATACGGCAGTGCAGTGCTTGAGATTCATAAGGATGCAATTAAACCGGGGCAGAAAGTGGTAATTATTGATGATTTGATTGCCACTGGAGGAACCATCGAGGCTATTGTTAAATTGGTAGAGTCTTTAGGCGGTGAAGTGGTAAAAATTGTTTTTCTTATGGAGCTGGCAGGACTGGCAGGAAGAGAGAAACTTTCCGGGTATGATGTGGCATCTGCCATTGTTTATGAGGGAAAGTAGTTAATTAGAGATGTGCAGCCTATTGCAATTTATAAATAAAACTTTTATAATGATAAAATAACTTACATAAAAAGTGGTGATAAGAATGCCTGAAATGCAAAATCGAGATGATATGGTTAGTGTATCATCAGGGGAAAAAGAAAAGTTAATAGACGACAGAAACATAAAAGCAATGCAGGACTTTACCAGTCCGGATATTTTATATGATGAACTGATTGCAAGTGTACGCAGATACCATCCATCTGCGGATATTTCCATGATTGAAAAGGCATATAAGATTGCTTATGAAGCACATGAAGGTCAGGTAAGAAAATCGGGTGAACCATATATCATTCACCCTCTTTGTGTTGCAATTATTCTGGCCGATCTGGAACTGGATAAAGAAACCATTGTTGCAGGTCTTTTGCATGATGTGGTGGAAGACACTGTTATGACAGAGGAAGAAATTACAAAAGAGTTTGGGGAAGAAGTGGCACTGTTGGTAGACGGTGTTACAAAATTAGGGCAGTTAAATTATTCCATGGATAAAGTGGAAGTGCAGGCAGAAAATTTAAGAAAAATGTTTCTTGCTATGGCAAAGGATATTCGGGTTATTCTGATTAAACTGGCCGACCGTCTGCATAATATGCGTACTTTAAAATATATGCGCCCGGAAAAGCAGAAAGAAAAAGCAAGAGAAACCATGGATATTTATGCTCCCATTGCACAGAGACTTGGTATTTCTAAAATAAAAATAGAATTAGATGATCTTTCTTTAAAGTATTTGGAACCGGAAATATATAAAGAACTTGCAAATAAGATAAACTTAAGAAAAAGTGCAAGAGAAGATTTTGTTAATGATATAGTGGAAGATGTAAAGAAGCACATCAGTTCTGCAGGAATTGAAGCCCAAATTGATGGACGTGCAAAGCATTTCTTCAGTATTTACAAGAAAATGGTAAATCAGGATAAGACACTAGAGCAGATTTATGATTTGTTTGCTGTGCGTATTATTGTGGAAACGGTAAAAGACTGTTATGCTGCATTGGGTGTCATTCACGAAATGTACAAGCCGATTCCTGGAAGATTTAAAGATTATATTGCCATGCCAAAGCCAAATATGTATCAGTCACTTCATACAACTTTAATTGGCCCTAGCGGTCAGCCCTTTGAAGTGCAGATTAGAACTTATGAAATGCACAGAACAGCAGAGTATGGTATTGCAGCTCATTGGAAATATAAAGAGGCTTCGGACGGTAAAAAAGTAGAAGCACAGGAAGAAGAAAAACTAAGCTGGTTACGGCAGATTTTGGAATGGCAAAAAGACATGTCAGATAACAAAGAATTTCTTAAGCTGTTAAAAAGTGACTTGGATTTATTTTCGGAAAATGTGTATTGCTTTACACCATCCGGGGATGTGAAAAATCTTCCAAACGGCTCCACCCCCATTGATTTTGCTTACAGTATTCACAGTGCCGTGGGAAATAAAATGGTAGGAGCGAGAGTAAATGGCAAACTGGTGCCTATTGATTATATCATCCAAAATGGTGACCGAATAGAAGTGCTCACTTCACAAAATTCTAAGGGACCGAGCCGTGATTGGCTTAAGTTGGTGAAAAGTACTCAGGCTAAGAGTAAAATTAATCAATGGTTTAAGAATGAACTGAAAGAAGACAATATTATAAAAGGAAAAGAACTTCTTCAACAGTACTGTAAAACAAAAGCTATTGTCATTAGTGAAATCTTAAAATCTGAGTATATGAATGCGGTTATGCGTAAATATGGTTTTAAGGATTGGGAATCTGTCTTGGCTGCTGTTGGACATGGTGGTTTGAAAGAAGGTCAGGTAGTCAACAAACTTTGTGAAATATATGACAAAGAGCACAAGACAGAGGTTACAGACCAACAAGTATTAGACGGCGTCACGGAAAGCAAAGAAAAACTTGAACATGGAAAAGCGAAAGGCGGCATTGTGGTCAAAGGTATTCATGATGTGGCGGTACGTTTTTCTAAATGCTGCAGTCCGGTGCCGGGTGACGAGATTGTGGGCTTTGTGACCAGAGGTCGAGGAGTATCCATTCACAGAACAGACTGTATCAATATTATCAATCTGCATGATTTTGATAGAGAGCGGCTGATTGATGCAGAATGGCAGGAATCAGAATCTAAAAATGAAAAATATTTGGCAGAAATTAAAATTTACAGTCAAAACCGTACCGGTCTTCTGGTGGATATTTCTAAAATATTCACAGAACGAAAGATTGATGTGGCATCCATGAATGTGCGTACTAGCAAGCAGGGGACAGCTACACTTGCTATGTCCTTTGAAGTTGGCAGCAAAGAGGAATTAAACAGTCTGATTGACAAAGTGCGTCAGGTAGAAAGTGTAATTGATATAGTAAGGACTACAGGCTAAATGTAATAGTTTTAGGAAAGGTTTAGATATGAGCGAAATTAAAATTGGACGAATGGTGGTAGGCGCAGTACAGACGAACTGCTACTTTCTGCAGAATACGGATACTAACCAAGTAGTAGTGATCGATCCGGGCGATAAGGGAAAGAGAATTTATGAGGAACTTACCGGACGTGGCTATAGAATTTGTGCTGTGCTGCTGACCCATGGTCATTTTGACCATGTTATGGGAGCGGATGATATCAGAAAACTGGCAGGTGTTTCTGTATATCTGGGAGAACATGAGGAAAAACTAATCAGTAATGCAGATTTGAATGTTTCAGCAATGTTTGGCACTCCTTATACCACAAAAGCAGATATATTTGTAAAAGACGGTGAAATATTAGAACTTGCGGGAATGAAGATAAAAGTACTGCATACACCCGGACATACCTATGGGGGCGTATCCTATTATCTGGAAGAAGAAGGAATTCTTATCTGCGGAGATACTTTGTTTTTAGAATCTGTGGGAAGAACCGATTTTCCTACTTCTAGCTCACAGGAACTGAGAACATCCATTCGTGAAAAGCTGTTTACCTTGCCGGATGAAGTGTATGTTTATCCGGGGCATGGTCCTACGACAACCATAGAACATGAAAAAACAAATAATCCTTTTGTATAAATAAGGAGTATACAAAGTGCTACAAATACAATTAAGTGAAGATGATTTTCAGTACGATGTATATACACTGGTGAAAGCCTTCTTTCCTGAGGAAGATGTAAAGGTAAGCATCGGAAGTAAAGAATTGTCTTTGGAAAATGACAAGTTACTGCAGGTACAGTATGAGGAGAAGAAGGTAACTGTTATGATAAGAGAAAACGGACATCTTCTCGCAGAAGGATCCGTTTCCCTTGAGCGTACTGAGCGCAAATTTAAAAAAAACAGGTTGAAAAAGCTTTTGTATGAACAATTATCCAAGGTGTCAGGAAAGCAACTGCCTTGGGGAAATTTAACAGGCATACGCCCTATAAAAATCGTAATGTCCATGTTAGAACAGGGTAAGAGCAGACGAGAAGTGGAAAGAGCAATTCGGGAAACCTATTGTATCAGCGAAGAAAAGGCAAAATTAAGCCTTGAAATTGCAGAACGGGAACTGGCGGTGCTGCAGACATTTCCTTATAAGGAAGGATACAGCCTGTATGTGGGAATTCCATTTTGTCCCACCACCTGTCTGTATTGTTCCTTTACTTCTTTTCCCATAGGAATATGGGAGAAACGGACAGGAGAGTATCTAGCTGCTTTATACAGAGAATTAGAGTACATTGCAGAAAGAATGAAACACAAGCGTCTGGATTCTGTATACATTGGCGGTGGAACTCCTACCACATTAAGTGCACAAGAATTGACAAGTTTGCTATCTTTTATACGGCAGAAATTTGACTGCAGCAGTGTGAAGGAATTTTGTGTGGAAGCGGGGAGGCCCGACAGCATAACAAAAGAGAAACTTTCTGCATTGAAATCATGTGGCGTAGATCGTATCTCTATTAATCCACAGACTATGAATGAGAAAACGTTACAGGTGATTGGAAGACAGCATTCTGTGTCTGATATCATACATACCTATGATATGGCAGTGGCTGCCGGATTTCCCACTATTAATATGGATATCATATTGGGGCTTCCCGGAGAAAATCTACAGGATTTAGAACATACTTTGAAAGAGATTGGGAAATTAGCTCCTCAAAATTTAACAGTACACTCTCTGGCATTAAAGAGGGCAGCAAGATTAAATATACAAAAACACTTTTATGTGCAAAATATTAATGCTGCCCCAGAGGAAATGATGAAGCTGGCATCAGAATACGCAAAAACGATGGAACAGCTGCCATATTATCTATACCGCCAGAAAAACATGGGTGGAAATTTGGAAAATGTAGGTTATGCAAAGCAGGGTCACATTGGCCTGTACAATATTCTTATAATGGAAGAAAAGCAGACCATTATAGCTGCGGGAGCAGGGGCCATGACAAAAAATGTTTTAAAATCAGGCAATATTATTCGTGTGGAAAATGTAAAAGATGTGGCAAATTATATCAGCCGTGTGGAAGAGATGATTGCGCGTAAGGAGGAAGTTTTCAAAAACCATGAAAGTGAAATGTGAGGAAAAGGATTCAGAAAGTGAAGTTATATTAAATGATTTGAGAGAAGGGATAGAGCATGCTGTTCATGTGAGCAATTTGGCGTACCTGTTAGGAAAAGAGCTTGGCGAATCAGAGGAAATATGTATTGAACTTGCCAATGCAGGTATGATGCATGATATTGGAAAACTGAAGTTGGCATCTTATTTATACGGACGTGCACAAGATTCTCTGACTATCGAATCTGCAAAGTATATGCGCCTTCATTCGGGTATTGGTTTTGAAATATTAAAGAACTTTGATTATTCTGATTTTGTTTTGGAAACAGTAAAATATCACCATGAGAATTATGATGGTTCCGGATATCCAGAGAATCTTAAAGGAGAAGAGATTCCTTATGGTGCCAGAATTGTCAGGGTATGTGACGTATTTGCTGCGTTGACCTCAGAACGCCCGTACCGCAAGGCATTTGATCAGGATACTGCAATGGAATTAATGGCAGAAGAATTTAAAAATTTTGATATGAAAATATTTCTTGCATTTCAGAAAATGATATGCAGTGGAGAAGTAGATAACATATTAGAAGAAAGACAGCTTTGTCTGAAAAACCTATAAATAAGTTGGAGGATAAGAAAATGGCAGAAACAATGAAAGGACTGAAGAGGACACATCGTTGTGCGGAAGTAACAAAAAAAGAAATTGGAAATGAAGTTACCCTGATGGGATGGGTGCAAAAAAGCCGTAATAAAGGTGGAATTATTTTCGTAGATTTACGCGATCGTTCCGGCATTATACAGATTATTTTTGAAGAAAGTGACGTGAAAGCCGAAGGTTTTGCAAAGGCAGAAAAGTTAAGGAGTGAATTTGTAATCGCAGTTGTGGGACGTGTAGAAGCACGCTCCGGTGCGGTAAATGAAAATCTTGCAACCGGAGAAATTGAGATCAGAGCAACGGAACTTAGAATTTTATCGGAAGCACAGACACCGCCATTTCCAATTGAAGAAGACAGTAAAACAAAGGAAGATATCCGCTTAAAATATCGCTTTCTCGACCTGAGAAGACCGGACATCCAGAAAAATCTTATGTTAAGAAGCAAAGTGGCAGCATCTGTACGCAACTTCCTTTCAGAAGAAGGATTTCTAGAAGTGGAAACACCTATGTTGATTAAGAGTACACCGGAAGGAGCAAGGGATTATCTAGTACCAAGCCGTGTACATCCTGGAAAATTTTATGCGTTGCCACAGTCACCCCAGTTGTTTAAACAGCTTTTGATGTGTTCTGGTTATGATAGATATTTCCAGATCGCTAAATGTTTCCGTGATGAGGATTTAAGGGCAGACAGACAGCCGGAATTTACGCAGATTGATATGGAATTATCTTTTGTAGATATTGATGATGTAATTGACGTAAATGAAAGGCTGTTAAAAAAGATTTTCAAAGAAACTATCGGAATTGATGTACAGCTTCCGATTCAGCGTATCACATGGCAGGAGGCTATGGATCGCTTCGGTTCCGATAAACCGGATACCAGATTTGGCATGGAATTAAAAGATATTTCCGATCTTGTGGCAGAATGTGGATTTGGTGTGTTCACGGGAGCACTGGAAAACGGCGGTTCTGTCCGTGGTATCAATGCAGAGGGGCAGGGAGCCATGCCTAGAAAGAAAATTGACGCTCTAGTAAATTTTGCAAAGGATTTTGGCGCCAAAGGGCTTGCTTACCTTGCGATTAATGAAGATGGAACTTATAAGTCTTCTTTTGCAAAATTTATGACAGAAGAAGAACTCCAGGCCATTGTGGAACGTATGGAAGGAAAACCCGGTGACTTATTATTCTTTGCGGCAGACAAGAATAAAGTGGTATGGGACGTGCTTGGTAATCTGCGCTTAGAAATTGCAAGAAATCTTGAATTGCTGGATAAGGATAAATTCAATTTCCTCTGGGTAACAGAGTTTCCGTTATTAGAGTGGTCAGAAGATCAGAATAGGTATGTTGCAATGCATCATCCATTTACTATGCCAATGGAAGAAGATTTAGATAAATTAGATTCTGCTCCGGGAGAAGTGCGTGCAAAAGCATATGATATTGTATTAAACGGTACAGAAGTGGGGGGAGGAAGTGTGCGAATCTTCCAAAGCGATATTCAGTCAAAGATGTTTGAGATTCTTGGATTCACTCAGGAAGAAGCAGAAGAACGTTTTGGTTTCCTCTTAAATGCATTTAAATACGGAGTACCGCCACATGCGGGTCTTGCATACGGATTTGACCGCCTTGTCATGCTTATGGCAAAGGAGGACAGTATTCGGGAAGTAATTGCATTTCCGAAAGTGAAAGATGCTTCCTGTCTTATGACAAATGCGCCTGATGTGGTGGATGAAAAACAACTGGAAGAATTAGAAATTGTAATTGCAGAAAGAAGAAAAGATAATTAGGATGGATCCCTGTTTCATGCGCAAGGTGCGTGAAATGGGGAACTTTTTTTGGAATTAAAATTAGAAAAAATTGTTAAAAAAGTAAAAAAAAATGCTTTTTGTTGCTAAAATCATGTGCAAATGATATAATAAATGAAACGATACAGCAGGAGCGAAGACAAAAGATAGAGAACAATAGTATATAGTGAAGGTGGGTGACTTTACATGAGAGATAAGCTTTCAAGTCAGAAACTGGTAAATAAAATGGGGAGTTTTGCCAGAAAAGGAAAGAAAAAAGAAACGACGAGTAAAATGGAAACAAACCAAGAGAAGGAGAATAAGGTTATAAAGAATCTAAAAGAAAAGGTAAGGCATAGAGAGTCAGAAAAAACACAGTCCATAAAGGGAAAAAAGAAAACAGATGTAAAAGCAGCGGCAGGGTTTAGAAAGAAAGTAGACCAGATGATTGAAAAACACCCTTTGGCTGCAAAGGCTTTTGGTATAAAGATAAAGCTTACCGGAGCCTTTATGATACCGGTGGTATTGATTATTATACTGGGGGTTTCTTCGTATCAGCGGGCCTCAAAAACCATTGTTACCAGTTATCGGGAATCTACAGTAAATACAGTACAGAAGGCTGGAGAATATTATACACTTTTGTTAACTAATTTAGAAACAAAGTCTCAGCAGTTTGCAAATGATACAGTTTTAGTGGCTTATTATAGTGGTACATATAGCAGAAAAGCGGCTGATGAAGCCAGCAATTTTTCTTCCCTGCAGAAAACATTGTTAGGGGATACTCTTGCAGATGAAAATTTGTACATGGTAAATGTAATAGCCTCTTATGGCAATGCATTAAGTTCAAAAGGGAGTTTTCGGCTGGAAGATTATGATGCGTTTATTGAAACAAAAGAAGGTCAGGAAATCATTGATGCTAAGGGGAAATCAGTATGGAGCGGAGAACATAGTTTTATTGACAGTATTTTAGGGACAACCAAGAATGAGTATGCAATTGCAGTCAGCCGTTCCGTGATTAGCAATAAGATGAAACCGGTTGCCATCGTATCTATGGATATTAAAATGTCTGCTATCCAGAAGATTTTAAGTAACATTGAATTTCCAGAGGGTACAGTGTGTGCTTTTATTACACCGGATGGCAGAGAAATTTCAGCAGACGGAGAGGCAGAAGAAAAATTCTTCTACGATACAGAATTTTATACCGAGGCGTTAAACAATGAAGAGACTGTTGGAAACTGTGATGTGGAAGTTAATGGAACGGAATATATGTTTGTGTATTCTAAAATTGGAAGTACAGGGTGTATGCTGGCGACTATGATACCAGAGAAAGTTATCATGCAACAGGCATCTGAAATTAAAAACATGACTATTCTTACGGTTATTGTAGCTATCATTATAGCTGTTGTGGTAGGCATGATTCTTTCTAACGGAATCGGAAAAGCCATTGGTAATGTAAATGTTATTTTGAAAGAGGCATCAGAAGGTGATTTGACCGTAAAGGTGGAAACAAGGCGAAGAGATGAATTTAGAAAACTGAATCGTCATATTACAGATATGATTCGCAGTATGAAAGGATTGATTGGCAAGACTGCAAAGGTTTCCTACCGGGTTACAGATTCCGCCAGTGCAGTATCTATGGCAGCGGAGCAGTTTGTGGATTCTTCTACTAGCATTACACAGGCAATCGAGCATATTGAAATGGGAATTACTGATCAGGCTCATGATGCAGAGAGTTGTCTGCAGAAAATGGATGGTTTATCAGAAAAAATTGATTATGTAAATCAAAGTACCACTCGTATTTCTGAATTTGCAGAAACCACAAAAGAAACAGTAAGTACTGGTATTGTGACAATTCAGGATTTAAATACAAAAGCAAAAGCGACGACAGAAATAACGAGGACAGTCATTGATAATATTGAGGCACTGGAGAAAGAATCTCATTCTATTGAGGGAATCACAAATACTATTAACGAAATTGCATCTCAGACGAACCTGCTTTCACTGAATGCATCTATTGAAGCGGCCAGAGCAGGAGAAGCTGGAAGAGGATTTGCGGTAGTAGCAGGTGAGATTAGAAAACTGGCAGAACAGTCTATGGAAGCTTCCCATATGATTGAACGTATTATTGCAGGAATACAGTTAAAGACAAAAGAAACTGTGGCAAATGCTAAAGAAGCAGAGAATATTGTTGCTTCTCAGGGGGACTCTCTTACAGCTACGGTTGAAGTATTTCATACCATAGGAAGCCAGATAGAGGGGCTTACAAAGAATATTGAAGAGATTGGAATGGGCGTAAGCAGTATTGAAGGTGCCAAAAATGATACACTTAAGGCCATTGAAAATATTTCCTCCGGACTGACAGAAACAGCAGCTGCATCTGCTGAGGTACAGTCGGCAGCGGATAACCAGCTTCAGGCAGCAAAAGAATTAAATGAAGCAGCTATGGGGCTTGGTGAAGATGCGGCAGAACTTCAGGAGGCAATCAGTCAGTTTAAGGTTGAAAAAGATGCATAATTTTATGTACGAATAAAAATGAGGTGTACTCTCAGTAATTAGCCCTGAAATGATAGGGAAATCGAGAGTACACCTCGTTTTGGAATTTCAATGTTTAGAAGTTGGGATTTAGAGAGTCTAATTGAGCCTGAAGTTTAGCATCAGCTTTGACAACGGTTTCTGTATTCATATCCATGTAGGTGATGAAAATATCTTCTACACTTAGGTTAAATTCTTTTGCCAGTTTTTCCATTTCAGGCTTTAATGCATCTAATTGAACCCGGATAGGAACTTTAGAAGGATCTCGTTCGGGAAGGACGCTGTCCGCATAGTTGTTCACACGGTCTAAAATAGTTTTTTTGTTTTGTTCTGTTAATTCCATTTCATTTCACTCCAAACTTATATATAATAGAACATTATATAAAATATCGTACTTTTTTTCAAGGACGTTTTGACGTTAATATCTGGCATAAAAATACCGATATATAATTAAGGATATTTGTTGAGAAAGGGGAAGGCAAGTATGAAAAAAAGGTGGAAAAGAATTACTGCCAGTGTTATAGCGGGAACCTTATTGTTTCTAGAAGCACCACTGTATCAGAACGGCAACAAGGTGCAGGCAGAGCAAACAACTATCGGGGCAGTGGGGATTGAGATAGAAACATCATTTACGGATACGGCTTTGCAGGCATATATGGCACAAAATGTAGATTTAAATGAGGATGGAAAGCTATCAACGGCAGAAATTGGCGCTGTAAGAAGTTTGGAACTGTCAGGGCTTGGCATTAAGCAAATGGATGGTATTGAAAACTTTGCTAATTTGGAAGTATTGCAATGCAGTGATAATGAAATAGAGAGCTTGGATTTAAGCAAAAATAAGAAGCTAACCAAACTTTACTGTAATAACAATAAGCTGATAACTTTGAATGTCAGCGGCAACTGGGAATTGCAGATTCTTAATTGTTCAAGTAATATGCTTGGGGAACTGGCGATTGAGAATTGTGGCTCTTTAAAGGAATTGTATTGCAGAAATAATTTACTTGATAAAATAAATATATCGTATGCTTCCCAATTGACCATATTGGATTGTGGGAACAATGGAAGTCTGCAGGAATTGAATACAGACAATAACGGGGCATTGAAAGAGGTTTATTGCGACGGTTCCATGATACAAAGTCTGAACTTTCAAAATAACTTAAATCTAGAGCAGTTAAATTGTGAAGATAGTCGTATTCAAAGCATAGATTTAAGTGCGAACAATGCTTTAAAGATATTGGACTGCAGTGATAATCAGTTAGAAACGCTGGATTTAAGCAATATTGAAAAACTGCAGCAGGTGGATTGCAGCAATAATCAGATTAGGGAACTTAATGTGCAGAAAAGTACAGGACTGACCAGCTTGGATTGCAGAAATAATCAGATTCAGACTCTGGATTTGGCATCTAACACAATGTTGTCCTCTCTGCTGTGCAGCAATAATGAGTTACTGCATTTAGATATCAGCAACAATCGGAATCTTACTGCTTTTTTCTGTGAAAATAGTGAGAGAACTATTGATAGTCCGGTTTTTGAACTGTCAGAACTTACCGGTTTTGAAGAAGAAAAGGTGAGTGAACTGGTAAATGCAACTATAGAAGAGGGGGTATTACGTTTTGTAAACACATCCCTTCCGGTTACATATAAGTACCAGGTATCAGAGGATAATGTGATTTCCTTTACCTTGTTTACTACAGGAACGTTTAAGTCTATGGCAACGGTGAAGGTAGAAAAGATAGCAGACCAGACATATTGCGGACAGGAAATCAAACCGGAAATTGAGGCGGTTTACGGGAGTGAGGTTTTAGAGGAAGGAAGAGATTATACAGTAACCTATGCCAATAATATTGATGCGGGGACAGCAACAGTCACTCTTCAGGGAAAAGGTGCGTTTGATGGAACGATAAGAGAAACCTTTAAAATCAATCCGGTAGATATATCGGAGGCACAGATGGAAGATATACAAAATCAGGTGTATACGGGACAGGCGGTTTCTCCAGAATTGAGCATCCGTTTTCAGGAGATGGATTTGGTTTTGGGAAAGGATTATAATGCCAATTACACCAATAATTACAATATTGGTCAGGCAACAGTAGAAATTATAGGCAAAAACAACTTTAAAGGAACAATAACAAGGAACTTTACTATAGAAGCGAAACACA
The DNA here is from genome assembly GCA_949289145.1 of uncultured Eubacteriales bacterium. Lineage (GTDB taxonomy): Bacteria > Bacillota > Clostridia > Lachnospirales > Lachnospiraceae > RUG11237. The sequence goes on from CASEML010000164.1 coordinate 15,304, forward strand.
TTGGCAGGGCGGCTATGCAGTCTATCGAAAATCAGGTATACAATGGCACCGAGATTCAGCCGGAAGTGGTTATGGAGGATGGCTCAACGGTACTAAAGGAAGGTCAGGATTACACCTACACTTACCAGAATAACATCAATGCAGGAGTTGCAAAAATCATTATTTCTGGACAAGGGAACTATGGAAAACAGTCAGAAGAATCGTTTATTATTGAACCTAAGCCAATTAATAATTTGCAGGTAGAGGAGCTTCCTGATTATGATTATAACGGAACTGAGCAGAAACCGTCCATTTTTGTATATGATACGGAGATTGCTACCGCATTGATAGAAAATGAAGACTATGTGGTAGAATATGAAAATAATATCAATGCAGGAACTGCTACAGCAATAATTTATGGCATCGGAAATTATAAGGGGCAGATTGAAAAAAGTTTTACCATTAATGTGCGTGACAGTGCATTTGTGGATGTGGAAACCATTGCTGCTCAGGTATACACCGCAAGGGAAATTAAGCCGGATATTATTATCAGAGATGGGGATTATCGACTGATTCAGGGAACAGATTATACGGTTGCTTATACAGAAAATGAAAATGTGGGTACTGCCAAAGTAGAACTGATTTTTCAGGGAAATTATCAGGGAATCATAAAAACCCAGTTTGAAATAGCCCCAAGGGATATTGAATACGTTGATGTTTCAAAGATTCCAAACCAGTATTATGCAGCCAAAGAAGTAACACCGGAATTTACTATGCACCATGACAGTACCATACTGGTGCAGGATGAAGACTATCAGGTGGAATATGAAGAAAATGTGGAAGTGGGAATTGGAAAAATAAATATTATCGGCATCGGAAATTATACAGGCAGTGAAACTATAGAATTTTCCATTGTTCCAAGACCAATGGAAAAGACAGATATGTTTTGTAATGATGTCTTTACTTACAGTGGTAAGGCAAATGAGCCAAAGCCGACGATACTTTTAAACGAAGAAGAATTGCAGGAGGGTATTGACTATGAGATTTCCTATATAGACAATATCAATGCAGGCACTGGTATCATTGTGGTAAAAGGAATTGGAAATTTTTGTGATCAGGCACAGATTGATTTTAAAATTGTACCAAAGGAATTGAAAGAAATTACTCTTGTAGCAATCCCGGCTCAGGTATATAGCGGCATAGAGTTAAATCCGGATATTGAGGCGTTAAATGGAGGCACAAGACTGATAAACGGCACTGATTATAGCATGGCTTATGAAAATAATATCAATACAGGTATTGCTGCAGTCACTGTCACCGGAAAGGGAAATTATACTGGAGGAGTGAAAACATCTTTCAAAATTCAGCCCAAAAGTATAGCAGAAACAACAATTGCATCCATTGCTGCAAAGACTTATACCGGTGCAGCTGTAAAACCTAGTGTTACCGTGAAAGATGCAGGAAAAAACCTGACAGCAGGAAAGGACTATAATGTAAAATACAGCAACAATAAAAGTGTAGGAACTGCAACGGTGGAAGTGACTGGAAAGGGAAATTATACAGGGAGTCAAAAAGTGCAATTTAAAATTCAGGCTGCAGCGGTTAAAAATACCACAGTAACTATGGCAGAAAGTGTTACTTATACAGGAAAGGCATTGAAACCAAAAGTAAAGGTGTATTTTGGCACTAAAAAATTAAGGTCGGGAAAAGATTATGCCGTGACTTATAAAAAGAATAAAGCAGTGGGAAAAGCATCGGTTGTGATTCAAGGAAAAGGAAACTTTAAAGGCAAAAAAACAGTAACCTTTGATATTGGTGTGGCTGCGCCTAAAATCACTAGTATTACAGGCAAGAACAATAAAATCAAACTGAAATGGAGTGGACAGGAGGAAGCAGCAGGATATGAAATACAGTATTCTACGGACAAGACTTTCCAGACCAAAGTAAAGAAAAAAACAATAAACAGCAAAACTAAGTTAAGTTTCCAATCGGGAAAATTGAAAAAGGGACGAAAATACTATGTACGTATGCGCAGTTATACAATAGTGTCAGGCAAGAAAGTGTATGGCGGCTACAGTGCAGTAAAATCTGTGAAAATTAAGTGAAATTAAGAAAAATAACTATTGACAAACCGGGTAAAATGCATAACAATAGTATGGTATGTTTTTTTCTAAGCAGAAACATAAATGAATCAGATAAAGGTGGTAGGAAAAAATGGCATTATTAGAACAGTGGCGTAAGGTTGCCTATAATGAAAATACGGATAAAGGAACATTACAGAGATTTTGGAGTACTTATTTCCTATTGGAAAAAGGTATTTATGAAAAATTATTGGAGATTCCGGATCAGGAAAATAAAGGAACTGTAAAAGAACTGGCAGAAAAATATGATACAGATGTATTTAACATGACAGGATTTTTAGATGGAATCAATGACAGCCTGAAAGTTCCGAATCCAATTGAAGAAATGGAAGAGGATACGATAGTTAATTTAGAGTATGACAAAGAGCTGTTATATAAGAACATGGTGGATGCGAAAGCTGACTGGTTATATGAACTTCCCCAG
>CASEML010000165.1 GCA_949289145.1 uncultured Eubacteriales bacterium
CTTTCTTAAAATACTGACCATCTGATTAAATTTCAGCAGATCCACATGAAAAAACATGCGCACATAATCAAACAGCATATCCATGGGATTGCCACTACTTTTCATTCCCATAACAAGTCCTGCATTTTTACGAAAAGATGCAAAACGCTTGTTTAACATTTTTAATTCTTCACAATAATCATTTAACTCTGTTATATCTTCCTTCTGTAGCAGTTCAGATGCTCTCAACATTCTAAGTACATAGGCAAAAGAAGTAAGGTAAGGCTCAACCTTCCCCTTTTCCTTGTAGTATGTTCCGGCACTCAAAACAAAGGCACAAAGTACAAATACAAGTCCCCATATAGGATTGATAAATATACTGACAAGTGATAACACTGCAATTAAGGCAACTACAATATGTTTTCCGTTGCTGCTTAATTTCACCTGATCCAGCATGGAAATATAGTCTGTTACCGAATAGGTCTTGGTTCTTCCGATTCCCGAAAAAATCACCTGCAATCTTATTCTTTGTTCTGGGTGCTCTGTCATAAAACGTATCACCCGTTCACGCTCCTGCAGTACGTCTTCTTTCAGAGCCGGAACACGGAGCATTTCATATAATACCTCAGCCCCAAGGGAAGACTGGGTATTGTTCATTGCCTTAAAAACACTATCCAAATCCAAATCATTCCATGTAATATCATCAATATAATTCTCATATTCTTTTGATTGATAATAATGGGAAATACATTCATATTCTTCATAACTATATTCACGCTCTGAAAATTTTCCCCATTCTTCTTCCAGCTTTTTTAAAAAGCGTTTCTTTCGTGACTTTTCTGCCTGATACATATTGACGATTACGATAATAATTCCAATGCCAAAGGCAGCAAGATAAAACCACCAGTCACTCACTATTCAATCACCCAGCTTTCATTCTCTTTTTCTACACTAATAATCCTGTGACGATAATTTTTCGTGATTTCACTACGCTTTAATTTATCTACAATTTCATACTTACGCCACATATGCATTGGGAAAATCAACTCTGCCTTCGTAGTTCTTGCAAAATAGTCGATACCTTTATAAAAGGACGTATTTAATCTGGAATCTAAAGGCACAAATGCCACATCAATTTTTCGTTCCTTCAACTTATCAATTTCCATGGTATATTTAAATTCTAAAGCGGAATTATAACTTTCCGGTTCGCCTTCCCAATGCCACCAATTTAAATCTCCGGCATGATAAATACACTTACCCTCTGCCGTAACAAGAAAGGCAACTCCAGCATCATTTGATTTTAGAGTCTCCACCTTAATTCCGTCTATGATCTTTTCATCATGTTTTCCTACTCTTATCATTCTGTTTTTCAGTTCTTTTGAATAACCATTCTGCTCTAAATATTTTTCTGAAATCCTAATATCATTTGATAGTATATATTTTATATCAGGATATTTTTCTGCAAACTTAAATACATTCATGGAAAAATGATCCTGATGTTTATGACTGGCAAAAAAGTAAAGCTTTTTATTTTTATTAAACTCCGGCAATTTCCCCATAAAATAATCAAACACCAAAATTTCGTTATCCAATTCCACAATATAGCAACTATGATAAACATATGTAACTTTCATGTATCTTCCCCTTTTCTTCTCATAGATTATTTTATATCTTCTCATATTTTGTCAGGGAAGTCAATTATTTGCAGCGGATACATCTTTGAGATTTCGACAAACTTACATTTGACCCTCCAGCCTTTTTCCACTATAATTGAGAACGTTAATGGATTTACGAAAGGAATGATTTTATGAAAGCACTATTTGCAAAATATATTAAAAATTTTAAAGTTTGGGGGATTATTTTTGGGGGAAATCTATTCCTGCTGTTCTACTGCATTCTTTTTCTGAATCCGGTTTCCAGTTCCAACGATGACTTTTTTCTGGGAATCATTGCCGGAAACGGTTTCGGAAGCAATTCGTCCTTTTTGATTTACACCAGTACTTTTTACGGATACTTTTTGAAAGTATGGTATACTTTATTCCCTAATGTAAACTGGTATATTGTCTTTTCCTATTTTCTTCTGTTGATTTCTGTTTCTACCATCGAATACATACTTATTATAAAATATAAAACTTCCGGTGTACTGCTGTCCATTTTCTTTTCCGTCGGGTTCTCTCATTACTTTTATGTAGTATTTCAGTATACAAAAGTTGCATCCCTTTTAACCCTTGCAGGATTTTTTATTTTGTTGTACTGGCTGGATGAAGACCATGATTCTGCCAGAAAAAGAAAACTGAAATATGTGATAAGCGCACTTTTTCTTTTTACGGGAAGCCTGATCCGCCTCCAGCCCTTTTTTATGGTATGCGTCTTTGGCTTTGGTTTATGGGTATCAAGGTTTCTACAGGCATTGAAGAAAAGAGAGTGTAAAAAATTTTTTCGTTACTTTATCTGTCCGCTGTTCCCCATTTTTGGCTTAATTTTAGGTTTTTCTTTCTTCGAAGAAAAGATATGGAATACCTCCACCGAAGAGCTTTCTTACTTTCAGGAATATAACCAGGTACGAACTAAACTGGTGGATTATGAAATCCCTGACTATGACACACATTTGAAGGAATATCAGGCATTACAAATATCCGGCAATGATGTTGAAAATTTAAAACGATGGTGCTTTGCGGATTCTGACAAGTTTTCCCTGAAGGTTTTACAACAGATTGCTTCCATGAACCACAGCAACTATTTTTCTCCCAGGAAATTCCTAAAATATATCCGCGACAATATTATAACCCACGCCATTTGGAAACTGTGTTTTATCCTGACTCTATGTTCTCTGTTTTTTGCCAAAAGAAAAGATTACGGTAAACTCCTTTACCCACACGCTGCCTTTTTCTTTGTATTGTTTTATCTTCATTATATTGGGCGAATCACTGAGTGGGTCATTAACAGCCTTTGGATTACTTATCTCCTTGCTGTAATTGCTGTGGTCTGCGCCCACTTTCCAAATTATATCTGCACCAGAAAGAAACTGTTGAAAGCTGCTGTTTGCTGCTTATGTGGGACGGTTGTTTTTAACTCAGACATTTTAGTGATCAGGGCTATAACCAGCCAGCCAGTACACAAGGAGTTATATCAGTGTATGAATGCGATCAGCAACAGCAAAGAATTAAACTTCTTCTGTGATGTGACCAGCGTTTATGATATGTCTAGAGATTATCGGATTTTTGACAAAACACCAAAAGACTTTTTTTCCAATATTTTCTTTTCCGGCGCCTGGTTTAGTTGTTCTCCCCAAGAAAACCATACCAAAAAGAAAGCGGAGATTAAAAATATTTATCGGGATATTTTGTATCTAGAGGACTATGTGGTTGTGGACAAAGAAGCAATCCTGCAAAAGCTGGTTTATCTTAACGAGAATTACAGCTCTACTGCAAGATATAGTAAAATTCAGGATTTGTATGGCTATCCTATTTATAAATTTTCCGATAACTACACTGGTACACGCACGGAAAGTAATTCCTCTGTTGTGTTGCAGCTTATTTCTTCAGAAGGAGGGTATTATCAGATTTCAGGAAGCCTTGACTGTACACCGGACCAATTACATGATGCTACTGTTTATTTAGAACTAACAGATCCAGACACAAATATAACGACCACTTATGCCGGACGCTTTGAACAAACCAACACCTACGGTCTTTATAGTCTGCGTTACAACAAAACTTTAGCAGATACCAACCAGATTACTTTTGAAATTCCGGAATACACTGCTCTTTCCTCCCAGTATCAGTACAAACTTCTGCTGCGTTACAATAATAAGGCACAGGTACTTTCTGTCAACTGGAAATAGATCGGCAAAAGGATTCTGCTGGGTTCTTCTATGGGCATTTTAAAAGGCTAAGAATTAATATTCATAACTCTTAGCCTTTTCAATATCTTTTTCCATCTGCTCTTTCAAAGCTTCTACATCCTTAAATTTTCTTTCGGGGCGATGATACTTATATAATTCTACAGTCAGTTCCTTTCCATACAAATTTCCTGAAAAATCAAAAAGAAAAGTTTCTACGCCTCGCTTTAATTCATCTGCGACGGTGGGCTTGCAGCCTATATTTGTGATTCCCTTATAAGATTCCCCGTCGATTATGGTTCTTGTAAAATACACACCATAAGGCGGCAGTAATTTATTATCCGGAGGCATAATATTTGTAGTGGGAATTCCTAAAGTTCTGCCAAGCTGTCTGCCGTATTCCACCTCGCCCACAATGGCAAAAGGATGTCCTAACAGTTCTGTGACTTCTTCCATTCTTCCCATCTCCACTTCGCTCCGCACTAATGTAGAGCTGATATCCTGACCTTCATAAGTTTCTTTGGATACAATATGGACCTGAAAGCAGCCATGACGTTCATACTTTTTTAATGTATCTGTATTTCCTCTTCTTTCATGACCAAATCGGAAATCCGGTCCCACTACCACATGAGCCGCCTGCAATTGTTTGATTAACACTTCCTCTACAAAGTCTTCTGGCTCCATAGAAGCAATTTTTTCCACAAAAGGACATTCAATCAAGTAATCATACCCTCCCTTAGAGAGATATTGGTATCTTTCTCGATTTGTCATCAGGGTTTGAGGTTTATCCCCCTTTAAATATGCAGTAGGGTGTACTGCAAATGTAAAAATAACCGTTTTGTAGCTAGTTTCTGCTAACTCTTTCACTTTTCCCAACAACTTCTCATGACCTCTGTGAATACCGTCAAATTTTCCCAAGGTTACTACGCTTTCGCCTTCAATATTAAATTCTGTTGTACCTCTGATATATTCCATTCTCTAATTCCTTTTATCTTCCACTGGCAAAAACAATTTTATCGGCTGATACTGCTTATTTTTTTCATTCCAGCTATAGAGTCCAATAAAATGATTTTCTTTGTCATATACACGAATCTGGTTGTCCTTCCTGTCATCACCTTCCAAAAACTCCGGTGCCAGCGGATTACCATTATATAACAATTTATAAAATTCTTTTTTTGCTATGGCACATGACACATCTCGGAACATAGCATCCAGCGGAAAGAGAACTGTGTCAATTTTATTTTCATCTCTTAATCGTTCAATTTCAGACAATTTTAAACTGTTTTCCAGTTCAAATACACTGGCTCTTGTTCGCACTAATGTCTCCATACAGCCAAAGCAGCCTAATCTGTCCCCTATATCGTTGCACAAAGTACGTATATAGGTTCCTTTAGAACACGCTACATTGAACCATACTCTTGGAAGTTCTATTTTTTTTATTTCTATGGAATAAATAGTTACCCTTCTGGGTTTCCTCTCCACTTCAATTCCTTCCCTTGCGTATTCGTAAAGTTTTCTTCCATCTACTTTTAGAGCCGAGTACATAGGCGGTATCTGGTCATACTCTCCCACATAGGAAAGCACCGCTTCCTTTACTTCTTTCTCTGAAACAGATATCGCCGCTTCCTTTAACACCTTTCCTGTCATGTCCTGTGTATCCGTCTGAATCCCAAGCCTAAGGCAAGCTTCATATGTTTTATCTTTATCCGTCAGCAAATCGCATAGCTTGGTCGCCTTCCCTAAGCAAACCGGCAACACACCTTCTGCTTCCGGATCCAGTGTGCCTGTATGACCTATCTTTTTCTGTTTTAATATACCTCTGAGTTTTGCCACCACATCGTGGGACGTAAAGCCTTTTTCCTTATAAACATTTATGATTCCGTTATACACTTGGTTTCCTCTTTATCTATCTTAATTTTCTGTAAGAAGCTGTTTTTCAATATGCTCTGTCAGATTGTTGATCACATCATACATGCTACCCTGCATAGTGCAGCCTGCCGCTCTTATATGACCGCCGCCGCCGAAAAATCCAGCAATTTCGCTGACATTCACACATTGTTTGGACCGCATGCTCACTTTATATACCTGAGGTGACAGTTCATATAAAAAAATGGCAACCTCCACACCTTCTGTGGTGCGAAGCTGGCTTACTATACCATCTAAATCCTGTGGTGTTACACCATAAAATTCCATATCCTTTGCACGTACTGCGCTAAAAATTACTTTTCCGTCTAGAACCATAATGCTTTCTAACAGTGCACGTCCTGTAATCTGTTTTTGCTTATAGGTCTTTTGATAGAAAGTTTCATCAATAATTCGAGAAAAATCAAATCCTTTATCAATCAGCATTCCGGCTGTATTCAAGGTTTTTGATGTAGTATTAGAATACTGAAATACGCCCGTATCATGGGCAATTCCGGTATAAAGGCATTTTGCAGTCTCCACGCTTATTTTCTGATTTTCCATAAATTCACATAAAAATTCACAGGTAGAACTTAATTCTCCCTTGATATAATTTTCATCTGCAAAACCCACATTGCTGATATGGTGATCAATACAAACTGTATGTCGGGCAGCATCAAAATATTTTACAAATTTTCCCAGCCGTTCCTTATCTCCGCAATCCAGAGCAAAAAACAGATCATATACAACATCTTCTTCATCTCCACTGCAGATATGGTCTGCTCCCTGCATAAATGAAAATACTTTTGATGGCTGTTCTAAATATACAGTTACCTGAATTTCCTGAAAATTATCCCTTATGTAATTATACAGTCCTAGGCAAGAACCAACGCAATCTCCGTCCGGCCGCACATGACCGCCGATTGCCACAGTTGTTACCCCGGAAAGCATGCTTTCAAGACTATTCATATGTTTCCACCTCTTTATTATACTTTTACTGTTCTTCCGGTTCCCCAAAAGAGGGGAACCTATTTGTTTACATCATCAATCAATTTTGCCATGTTTACACCATATTCAATGGACTGGTCCAATATGAATGTGATTTCCGGTGTATTTCTTAAGTTGATGGAATGAGCAAGCTTGCTGCGGATCACACCGGCTGCACTCTTCAAACCCTTAAGTGTATTTTCTTTCGCTTCTTCATCACCAAGAACACTGATATATGCTTTTGCACTCTTTAAATCAGGAGCAACTTCCACAGATACCACACTTGTCATTGGGTGAATACGCGGATCTTTTATCTCATTACGAATGATATTACTTAATTCTTTAAGCACTTCTCCATTGATTCTTGTATTCTTAATGCTGTTTTTTCTCATTATCTAGGCACCTCTACCATTTTATAGGCTTCTACTAAATCGCCTTCTTTTAAGTCATTGAATTTTTCAAATACAAGTCCGCACTCGTATCCAGCTTTCACTTCTTTTACATCATCCTTAAATCTCTTTAGAGAAGCCAACGCTCCCTCAAAGATTAAATCTCCATCTCTTGTAATACGTGCCTTGCAGTCTCTTTCAAATACACCGTCTAACACATAGGAACCTGCGATGGTACCCACACCGGAAGCCTTGAATGTCTGACGCACTTCTGCATGACCAATTACTTTTTCTTCATAAACCGGCTCTAACATACCCTTCATGGCTGCTTCCACATCTTCAATCGCATTATAGATCACACGGTATAGTCTTAAATCTACACCTTCTCTGTCTGCAGTAGATTTTGCAACTGGGTCCGGTCTTACATTGAATCCAATAATAATTGCATTAGAGGCTGCTGCCAGACTTACGTCAGATTCGTTTACAGCTCCCACACCGCCATGGATTACTTTTACCACAACTTCCTCGTTGGAAAGTTTTACAAGACTTTGTTTCACTGCTTCTACAGACCCCTGCACATCTGCTTTCACGATAATGTTCAACTCTTTTACATTGCCCGCTTGAATCTGTGAGAATAAGTCATCTAAGGACATCTTATTCTTAGTTTCTTCCAACATTCTCTCTCTGCCTTCTGAGATAAAGGTTTCTGCAAAGTTTCTCGCTTCCTTATCAGATGATGGTGAAACAAAGATTTCTCCTGCGTTCGGTACATCACTTAAGCCTAAGATTTCCACCGGTGTAGATGGACCTGCTTCTTTCACACGTCTTCCCTTATCATCCATCATGGCACGTACTTTACCATAGCAGGAACCTGCTGCAATGGGATCCCCAACTCTCAAGGTTCCTTTCTGCACTAATACAGTAGCAACCGGTCCTTTTCCTTTATCTAATTCACCTTCGATCACAAGACCTCTGGCAGCACGTTTTGGATTTGCCTTTAATTCACTTACTTCTGCAGTTAACAGAATCATTTCTAACAGTTCCTCAATACCTTCTCTGGTGCGTGCGGAAACTGGTACAAAGATAGTGCTTCCCCCCCAGTCCTCTGCAATCAGTTCATGTTCTGAAAGTTCCTGCTTTACTCTTTC
>CASEML010000166.1 GCA_949289145.1 uncultured Eubacteriales bacterium
AACAAGGCATAAATTATCATTAAAGAAGAAAAGATTTGTTATAAGTCTGCTTCCAATAAGGTATTTGGAGGAAGTGATTAGTTTTTAAAAAATGAAAAGACGGTGCTGGAGAGGATATAACAATTCATGCGTTTGTCGTGAATACACAAAACATTATGTTGTAAAAATAAGAAAAATAACGTATAATATAATACATATGTGTATCGCAGACCAAGTCTGTATTGTGTGGTAGCTCATTCTACCATCCTTGCCAGATGCGGGTGTCGCCTCATCTGGTGGTACACCGTATAGTTCTTGAATTTCTTAATGAAGATTTTACCATATTTATATTCTTAGTACAAGTATAAAATATGCTTTTCTTATATGTTTCATAATCTTTTAAATGAATAATCCCCAGAAACCAATAACAAAATATTACGATTCCCAGACGTTGGGACATCTGCAAAGGAAGAGAAGAAAAATAAATGGATCATCAAAACATATGGTAAAGCATACGAAAAATGGTATAATATATGTTATATACGGATAACTAATGCAGAATATGTTAAGAATAGGAGTGGCAAAAGTGAAAAAAGAAACATGCAACAAAGAATTAATGGAGCTGGTGGAACATGCAGTATCTCCCTTTCATGCGGTGGCTTATGTGGCAGAAAAATTAAAGGAAGATGAGTTTCAGGAATTGAGGATCAAAGATCAGTGGAATTTAGAAAAAGGTGGAAAATATTTTGTGGTGCACCATGGAACTACCATGTTTGCATTTACTATAGGGAAAGATTTTCACGCAGAAGACGGATTCCGAATCGCGGCATCTCATACGGATTTTCCATGCTTTCGTATCAAAATTTGCCCTGAAATGACAGAAGAACGCTACGAAAAGCTTAATGTGGAAAGTTATGGAGGGGTGATGCTGAATACCTGGATGGATCGCCCATTGTCTGCTGCGGGCAGAGTGGCAGTGAGAGGAAAGGATGTATTTCATCCGGATATGCGGCTGGTAGATTTGAAAAAGTCCATAGCAACCATTCCTAACCTTGCCATTCATATGAATCGGGATATAAATAAAGGTGTAGAATTAAATAAACAGACAGATATGATACCGGTAATTGGTATGCTGCCGGAAAATATAGAGAAAGGTGCAAAAAAAGATTTCTTTGTCACATATGTGGCAAAAGAACTTGGTGTGGCAAAAGAAGATATTATAAATTATGACTTAAATCTTTATATTGCAGAGCAGGCAGCTTATGTGGGAATGGAGGATGAATTTATTTCTGCGCCGAGATTGGACAATATGACTTCTGTTCATGCAGTGGAAAAAGCATTGCTTTTGGGAAATCGAAAAAAGGGAATCAATGTGGGAGCTTTTTTTGATCATGAAGAAATCGGAAGTAAGACAAAGCAGGGAGCAGGTTCTATGCTTTTAAATCATATAATGGAGAAAATATATTTATCTCTTGGATATTCTGAGCTGGAGTATAAAAGTGCCATGGACAGCAGTATGTTGCTGGCAGTGGATGTGGGACATGGTTATCATCCAAACCAGAATAAAAAGCATGACCCGGTGAATAAAGGTGCATTAAATGAAGGTGTCAGCATTAAGCAGGCTGCTTCTCAGTCTTATGCAACAGATAGTGAGGGGATTGCCATTGTAACACAGATCTGTGAGACATATGACATTCCTTACAGCCAGTTTACTAACCGTTCTGATGCCACTTCGGGAAGTACTCTGGGTTCCATTGCATCAGCGATGCTGCCGATTATGACTGTGGATGTGGGAGTACCATTGGTGGCAATGCATTCTGCTAGAGAGCTAATGGGCAGTGAGGATCAGTTTGCTTTAGTAAAGCTGGTGAAAAAATACTTTTCTACATGAAACATGTAAAAGATACTACAACCTGCAACATACCCCTTTTCAAACGCATATAATTATGTTATTATAAGTAGTAATGAAAACCACGTAAAAAGAAAGGGAGATTTCTATGAGTTACAAAATCATTGTAGATAGTTGTGGTGAACTGACAAATGAAATGAGAAACAGTGGAAAATTTGAAAATATTCCACTGACTTTACAGGTAGATGGTATTGAAATTATAGATGATGCAACTTTTGATCAAGCAAAATTTTTAAAGGCAGTGGCGGCCAGTCAAAATTGCCCCAAATCAGCTTGCCCTTCTCCGGAAAAATACCAAAAGGCATGTGAGGGGGAAGAAGACCATGTCTATATTGTAACACTTTCCAGTAATTTAAGCGGTTCCTACAACAGTGCGGTACTGGGACGGAATTTGTATTTAGAGGAACAGAGGGGGAAAAATATTTATGTATTTAATTCTAAGTCAGCTTCCGTGGGGGAGACTCTGATTGCGATGAAGATTAGAGAATGTGAAGAAAAGGGCATGGCATTTCGTGAAGTAGTGGAAACTACAGAAGAATTTATTCGGGGTATGCGTACCTATTTTGTCCTTGAAAATTTGGATACACTGCGCAAAAATGGAAGATTAAGCAGAGTGAAAGCGTTGGTTGCCGGTGCTTTGAAGATTAAACCAGTGATGGGAGAAGACGGCGAAGGAAATATTTTGCAGTTAGATCAGGCAAGAGGTATTAATAAAGCACTGATGAAGATGTTAGACTATGTAGAAAAGAATCTGAAAAATCCAGAAGATAAAATCATTGGAATTACTCACTGTAATTGCTTAGAACGTGCGGAAATGGTAAAAGAAGAGCTGCAGAAACGTTTAAATGTAAAGGATATCATCATTCTGGATGCTGCCGGTGTCAGCAGTATGTATGCCAATGATGGTGGTATTATTATTGCGGTGTAAAATTGGAATTTGTGACGGGTGAGGGGTGGCAATGGGGACGAAGGAACTGTCTGGTTTCCTATGGGGAGCCGCTCCCGGCACCTGCGACTAGTTCACGTATCCGTAAGAGCATGAGGCGTGTCGCCCAGTGGGGCTCGCACCTCATACTCTTACGGCTACGGAACGGATTCTCCGGTACCTTCCGCTAGACCCTCCCCATAGGAAATCAGACAGTTCCTTCTGTGCATTGACAAACCTCATAACAAATTCCTCCGCAGCAGCTATCGAAGTGCCCCCTCCGTGTCACCAATCCCCCCTCATTTCCACCGACAAATTCCAATTTTGTGAAAATAATGTGACAATGTCTTGCACATTCTGCATTTTATTGGTATGATAGAAGAAGTGTATGAGAAAATTTGTATACAGAAATACTTGGAAAATGAAGTGAGGGAACACCATGAGTCAGGAAAAAGTAGAACGTTATAAAAAAGAAAAAGCAAACCGTAAGAAGAATTTAAAAAAGGCAAAAATAAGAAAGAACTTATACAAAGCTGCAGCAGTTTTGGTTTTGATACTTGTGATTGCAGGAGTGGGCTATTCTTCTTATCAGTCATATCTGATGAAGCCGGTAGATGTTACGGCAGATATGAGTGCTTTTGATGAATATGTGACTAATATTAACGCAGAAGAATAATTAGAAGATAAAAATAGAACCTTGTGTAAATGCAAGGTTCTATTTTTATTTATAGAATTAATAGAAAAATTCTAGAGCATGTCTTCTATTGTTTTTCAGGGAAATCCTGCTCGGAAATTGCTTTTAAAAATCTCATTTCTAAAATGGCAGGAATCATGGCATCCATTTTGTCATCTCTTGTGTAAGGTATAAATCCACCTGCCATGGCAGGATGGCCTCCACCTTTGCCGAAACCTTCTAAGGCGGCCTTAGTAATGCTGCCGGAATCATACAAAGTTTTGTCACTGCGTACAGAAAGCTTTACACCTTCATTTTTATAAGAGTAAACTACGGAAAAGTGTACTTCTGCCAAATCAAGCATAAAGTCGGAGATGCTGGCGATCAAAGGCTCCGGACATCCTGCGCCGGTATTGGCGAAGCTGATATCCCCAAATATTTTGATAGAATTAATGGCATTGGCATAGGATTTTAAATCTGAAAGCCTTATGGTTGCATGGTCTAATGCCTCTAAAAGTGTAATATCGCTGAGACCATACAGAGTATAAAACATTTTTAGATCCAGCTCAGATACCCCCCTGGTTAGGTTGGCTGTATCAATTTTGATACCGTATAATAGAGCAGTAGCTGTGTTTCGATCCATATCAATATTATTTTCTATAAAATATTCAGCCACCATGGAGGCACAAGCTCCAAGTTCCGGTCTAATATCAGAAAAACGATATTCAATATTGTCAAATACCGGATGATGGTCAAGACAGATAATTTCATTTCCGGGTAAATCATGAATGTTGGAGTTTCCCTTTTGGGAGTCCACTAGAATAATTTCGTCATCTTCCGTGGATTGGAAATTAATATCTGCATTAGTGATTTTGATTCCGAGACTTTCAATCATTTTATTGGTACTATAGCTGTCAATCTTTCCATAATGGCAGATGGAAGAAGTGACACCTTTAGAAGCAAGCAGCTGCTGCAATCCAAAGGCGGAAGCAATAGCATCCGGGTCCGGAAAATTATGTGTTTGTATATACACATGTTTGTTTTTAATATGTTTTAAAATCCTGTCTAAATTTGTCATTTAATTACTCCTGCTCATATGTGAATATTTTCGTAAAAATATGTCAGAATATAGTTTTCCCTATTGACATTATACACAGTAAAAAAATGCACGTCAAATGAGTTTTCACTTTTGTAAAAAATGAATAAGAAAAAGGGAAGAAACAAGAAATTTCTCGTTCCCTCCCAGTTAATTCTGCTAAAATGATTCATCGCGATAGAAAGTTGGCAAGATGCGTTTTCTATTGTTTGTTTTTTTCTAATTCAGCAAGCTTCATGGCACGAACCTTTAACGGAAGACCGAATAATGTTATGAAACCGTCAGCATCATGGTGATCGTATAATTCACCCGTAGTAAAGCTTGCTAAGGATTCACTGTATAAAGAATACGGAGAAGTAGTACCGGCTTTAATAATGTTGCCTTTGTATAATTTGAATTTTACTTCACCGGTAACATATTCCTGTGTGGATTTTACAAATGCCTGTATAGCTTCACGAAGTGGTGTAAACCATTTTCCTTCGTAAACGATCTGGGCAAATTTGTTTCCCATATCTTTTTTTGTTTCCATAGTGGCACGGTCTAACCCCAATTCGTCTACCGGGCTGTGAGCTTCCATCAGGATAGTTCCGCCTGGCGTTTCCTACACACCGCGAGATTTCATGCCTACAACGCGATTTTCCACAATATCTACAATACCGATACCATGTTTTCCGCCTAATGCATTTAATTCTGTAATAATTTCAGATACTTTCATTTTCTTGCCGTTTACGGAAGTAGGAATACCCTTTTCAAAAGTCATGGTTACATATTCTGCTTCATCCGGTGCTTTTTCAGGAGTAACACCGAGAACCAATAGGTGGTCATAGTTTGGTTCATTAGCAGGATCTTCCAACTCTAAACCTTCATGGCTGATGTGCCATAAGTTACGGTCACGGCTGTAACTGGAATCGGCAGAGAATGGAAGGTTGATTCCATGCTTTTGGCAGTATTCAATTTCATCTTCTCTAGACTGCATCGTCCAGATATCTGTCATTCTCCAAGGAGCGATGATCTTTATGTCTGGAGCCAATGCCTTGATACCAAGTTCAAAACGAATCTGGTCATTCCCTTTTCCGGTAGCACCGTGGCAGATGGCAACAGCGTTTTCTTTGCGGGCGATTTCTACCAGTCTTTTTGCAATGGCAGGACGTGCCATAGAAGTGCCCAGCAAATATTTGTTTTCATATACAGCACCGGCCTGTACACAAGGAATGATGAAGTCATCGCAGAATTCATCTACTAAATCTTCAATATATAATTTAGAAGCACCGGATAATTTGGCTCTTTCTTCCAGTCCGTCCAATTCTTCTCCCTGTCCGCAGTTAATACAGCAGCAGATAACATCATAATCAAAATGTTCCTTTAACCATGGAATGATTGCAGTTGTATCAAGACCTCCGGAATATGCAAGTACTACTTTTTCTTTCATTATAATTACCTCCGTATGTAGTTTAAAAAATTTAATGCAGTGAAAAACATGCTTTTCAATACATCGACTTATGCTGTATAAAGCAACTAAAGTTAATATACAGCATTTTGTATTGATATGCAAGGAAAAAATCATACAAAATCACAAAAAGACTTGCATATTATTCATTGATAATGTATAATTATTCAAAAGTCGAGCAGTTGCCAGAAAAATCACATTGTGGTAGAATGAAAGGCAAAAAGCATAGGAATACCAAATATGAGGAGAATGAAAGATGAAAACGAAAATCTTTATTGACGGTTCTGAAGGAACTACAGGCTTAAGAATCCATGAACGTTTTAAAGTGCGTGATGATATTGAATTGCTAACGATATCTTCTGAATTAAGAAAGGATGTTAATGAGAGAAAAAGATTGATCAATGAATCTGACATTACCTTTTTATGTCTTCCGGACATGGCGGCAAGAGAATCGGTTAGTCTGGTAGAAAATGAACATGTAAAAATTATCGATACATCAACTGCCCACAGAACAGAAGAAGGATGGGCATATGGTTTTCCAGAGCTTTCACAAGAACATAAAGATAAGATTATAAATGGAAAGCGTATTGCAGTGCCGGGGTGTTATGCCTCCGGTTTTATCGCGCTGGTTTATCCTTTAATACAAGAGGGAATTTTACCGTCAGATTATCCGGTAAGCAGTTTTGCATTGTCAGGTTACAGCGGAGCCGGCAAAAAAACAATTGCAGTTTATGAAGCAGAAGACAGGGCAGAGGAGTTGTCTTCCGGCAGAGAATATGCGTTGACGCAGCAGCATAAGCACTTGAAAGAAATGAAAAAAATTACCGGTTTACAGAGAACACCATTATTTTCACCGATTATTGATGATTATTATAGTGGAATGGTTGTGTCTGTTCCGCTGTTTGCAGATATGCTTTCTAAGAAAATGACACCAGATTCTCTGTTAGAGTTTTTTGGTCATTTTTATCAGGGAAAGCCATTTATCAGGGTTAGCGATAAAGAGGATGAAGTGGCAGCCGGAGGATTTATAGCGGGCAACGGCTTATCCGGCTGGGACGGACTAAAGATTTATGTAACAGGTAATGAAGAGCGTATTGTGTGTACTTCACAGTTTGATAACCTTGGAAAAGGTGCTTCCGGTGCAGCCATCCAGTGTCTTAATTTAATGCTGGGCTGTCAGGAGGATAAGGGCTTAAACCTGTAAAGAAAAGGACAGGATAAAATGAAAATTAGAACAATGAAGGCAGAAGATTATGAACAGGTACATACCCTTTGGCTTAGTATCAGTGGATTTGGTATACGGAGTATTGATGATTCAGAAGAAGGAGTAAAAAGATTTTTAAGAAGAAATCCCACTACCAGTGTGGTGGCAGAAGAAAATGGGAAAGTAGTTGGCTGTATTTTATGCGGCCATGATGGCAGACGGGGCTGTTTCTATCATGTATGTGTGGATCAGGCATACAGAGAACATGGCATTGGAAAATCTATGGTGAATTTTTGTATAGAGGCATTGAAAGCAGAGGGAATCAATAAGGTGTCCCTCATTGCGTTTACCCGAAATGAAATTGGAAATAAATTTTGGAAGAAGATGGGATGGGAATTTAGAGAAGATTTAAATTATTACGATCTCACCATCAATGAACAAAATATAACCACATTTAACTCATGACAACTGACAGGCAGCACAGTGGATAGGCTATTGTTTAGAACAGGAGGAAAATAAATATGGAGATTATCAAGGGCGGTGTCACAGCACCAAAAGGATTTAAAGCGGCAAATGCCATGGCTGGAATCAAGTATAAAGACAGAAATGATATGGCGATGATTTTCAGCGAACAGCCATGTAAAGCAGCAGGAACCTTTACTACGAATGTGGTAAAAGCGGCTCCGGTAAAATGGGATAAAATGGTAGTGGAAGAATCTGAATATGCTCAGGCTGTGGTGATTAATGCGGGAATCGCAAACGCCTGTACTGGAGAGGAAGGCTATGCATATTGTTTAGAGACAGCCAAGGCGGCGGCAGAAAAGTTATCTATCCCTTATGAGAGTGTCTGCGTGGCATCTACAGGCGTTATTGGCAAACAGCTTCCCATAGATAAAATCGTGAATGGAGTATCTATGCTTGTCCCGGCACTTTCCGATACAGAAGAAGCAGCACATGGAGCAGCAGAAGCCATTATGACAACAGATACCATGCCAAAGGAAGTGGCAGTTACAATAGATATAGACGGTGTGACCGTAACCATTGGAGGCATGTGTAAGGGTTCTGGCATGATTCATCCGAATATGTGCACTATGTTAGCGTTTGTTACGACAGACGTTGCCATTTCAAAAGAACTGCTGACGCAGGCATTAAAAGAGGATGTAAAAGATACTTATAATATGGTGTCTGTGGACGGAGATACATCTACGAATGATACAGTATTGTTATTGGCAAATGGAATGGCAGGAAATACAGAAATTGCTTCTAAGGATGAGAATTATAAAAAATTTAAAGAAGCATTGCATTATGTCAATGAAGAA
>CASEML010000167.1 GCA_949289145.1 uncultured Eubacteriales bacterium
AAGGAACTGCCATGGGATGGTATGGCGTGTCTGTTGGAGCTGCTCCTGTTATTGCGCCTACATTGGCAGGATGGTTGGTGGACTCGCTGGGCTGGCAAATGATTTTTTACATCGCAATTGCAATCATGATTATTTCATTAGTTTTTGCTATTTGTGTATTTGATAATGTTCTTGATACCGTTCAAAAGAAATTTGACATATTATCATTTATCGTCAGCGCATTTGCTTTCGGAGGAATTACTTTGGGAATAGGCAATCTGGGAGCTTATCCATTTGTCAGTGTTCAAGTGTTGCTCCTGCTGGCAATCGGGATTATTGCTGCCGTTATATTCGTAAATAGACAGCTTCATCTTGAAGAGCCTTTTCTTGAAATCAGAATATTAGTAAACAAAGAATATGCACTAAGCGTTATAGGAAGTATGTTACTTTATCTTGTAATGATGGGTTCATCAATTATTCTTCCGCTTTATGTTCAATCCATTATGGGCTATTCCGCTACCATTTCCGGTCTTGTTGCACTTCCAGGGTCTCTGATCATGGCTGTAATTAGCCCATTTGCTGGAAAGATATATGATAAACTGGGTATGAAAATATTATTTTTGACTGGAGCTTTATGTATGCTCTTAAGCAATATTGGTATGGTATTTATAAATATGCAGACACCTCTATGGCTTGCTGCCACATTTAATGTGATAAGATGTGTTTCTATAGGTTGCCTTTTAATGCCCCTTATTACATGGGGAACCAAAAATATCAGCAGCACTTCTACTGCCCATGCGACTGCACTTCTTACATCACTAAGAACAATCTCCGGTGCAATAGGCTCAGCAGTATTTGTAGCCATTATGACAGCAGTTGCTAATAGTTCAACAGCTTCCCATGGAAGCAATGCCCAAATACACGGATTGAATATAACCTTTTTAGCAATGTCACTGGTAAGTGCAATTTTGCTTTTGATTGCTGTATTTGGTGTAAAACAGCCTGAAAAAAGCAGTCCCGAAAATGAAACTGATGAAAAAGTTTTAAATATTTCTATGTAAAGCATAAGGAAATAGCATGACTGTTTGGAGTTTTTCCCAAATCGTCATGCTATTCTAATGTTTATATCTGTTTCTATTGCAGATAACAAGTTATTTATCCCACGGGTATTCTGCAAACATATAAGCAATAAGCTGGCAACGGGAACTGAATTTCTCCGTCTCCAGCATTTTTTTAACTTCTTCCTTAGTATAAAACTTTGGTTTAATCTGCTCATTTTCTGAAGTATGATCGCTAAAATCACCTTCTGCTTCCACAAAAGCAATATTTGTTACGGTATCAGAGATTGCCACGGCGGCAAAAGAAGCAGGAAGAATTTTTGTGATTTTCTTAACCAAAAGACCTGTTTCTTCATAAAGTTCACGTTGAATACATTCCTCTATGGTTTCATCTTCTTCTATCATTCCTGCCACTAAATTGAAGATTTCCCTATTAACACCCATACGGAATTCCCGCAGCAGCAAAAGCTTATTATTCATAGTAACTGCAATGGATACCCCTGAGGATTTAGCACCTAAATCCTCAGGGGATTTTAATTCCCGACGGCTCACTATCTCATATTCCTTTTTCCGACCTGCTTTATTTATGTAAGTGAGTACATAATTTTTTAAATAAGTTCCGTCTTTTACCTTTTTCAAATCTACTAACTTCATGTTCTACCTCATATCAAATCCCTTAAAGTTATCTGTTCATGCAACGGCTTTTTTTGTTTTTTTCTGGTAATTTCTGCTAACTGAAGCTTTGTCATATCCACCAGATTGGTGGGAACTGCATCCTTCTTTAACAGTTCGCGCAATTCATGCATCAGTTGATTTCTGTCCTCTTGCCTTTCTAAATCAATAAAGTCCACCAAAATAATCCCGGATAGATTTCTAAGCTTTATTTGATTAGCTACTTCCTTGGCAGCTTCTAAATTTATTTTTAAAAAGGTTTTTTGGCGATCCTTCCGTTTGCTGTCACATTTGCCTGTATTTACATCAATGACCGTACAGGCTTCTGTGGGCTCGATTACAAGATATGCTCCCGATTTCATCCATACCTGACGCTGCAATGCCCGTTCTAAATCCTTAGTTATATTATATAAAGCCGGCAGGGACAATGTGTCATCTTCATAAAAATTTAACCGTTCCCGGTCTTGCGGTTGGTATTTGGAAAGATATTCTTCTATTTCTGTATACACACTCTGTACATCCGTAATAATCTTATCTAATTCTCCCGCATACATATTACGAAGCCGCTGCAAATAGAAAGAATCTGCTCGATACAGCAAACTAAAAGCTGTTCTGTGGACAGCAGTTTCCTTAATCTTTTGTAACAGCTTCATTAGAAAAGCAAACTCTTGCTGCAGCATTTCATAGCTTGCGGTTGCAGCATTTGTACGAATTACAATCCCATTTCCCAAAAGATCCAGACTTCCAAAAAAATCCTTTAATTGCCGCTTTTTTTCTGAAGAAATCTTGTTTGAAATCCCAAGCTTCTGATTGCCTGTAGTAATTGCCATATATTTTCCCGGGATATTTAAGTTTGATGAAACTACTGGATCTTTTGTCTTTAAAGCTTCCTTCTCCACCTGTACTAAAATTTCATCGCCTTGCACTAGTTCACTTCCACCAGTTTTTTTTATGTATAACGGCTCAGGATTCTCTTTTAAGGAGTAATAGCAGATAATTCCGTCTTCAATTTGTACAAATGCCGCCTGAATATTTTTTACAATATTGATAACCTTTCCCACATAAATATTTCCAAGAATAGAAACCTCATCTTTTCTTCTGCACTCAAACCACAATGGTTTTCCATCCTGATATGCGGCCGCCACAAGAGTGCTGCCTAGTTCCGTAATAACAAGATTACTCATAAAATTCTTCTCCTAAAGCCTCCAAGGAAATAAACTTGTGACTATCTTCTTCTCCCATATCTGCATAAAGGTCAAGTCGTTTCACTTTAAGAGCAAACTCATCTATGGAAATATTTGCATACTGGGTAAATGCATTAAAAATCAAATCAGGCTTAATGTTATTGGCACTTCCGGCACCAATCTGCATATAGATTCCATCTTTGTATTCTTTTACTTCATACATATAAGCTTTTAAATCAATCTCTCTTGTATTTTTCTTAGTCTGTTTTGTAACTTTAATGCTGTCTTGACCACAAAATTCAAGAAACTTTTCCATTGAAAACCCCTCTGGCATATAGCCTTCCCGAAAGCTTATCATATAATCTGCCGCTGCCACAAGGCTCATAGCATTACCTGCATTGTCTGCAAGCCTTCTTACACTTTTCACTGTCACCCCTTCTACCATAACTTCATTTAACCGTCGGCGCATGTCTTGGGAAGAAGTAACAGAATTTACTTCAATATCCAGATATTCACCATCACTATAAACTCCAACACCTAAAGGCAGGGCAAAAGACATGATCTGGTGAGGATTAAAGCCTTGAGAATAGGCAATGTCAATATCTGCCCGGCGCATAGCCTTCTGAAAGTAACGCATCATATCAAGATGTCCTATAAACACCATTACTCCCGACTTTGTAAACTTAATTCTTAGCTTCAAAACATACACCTCCTCCAAATTTTGCTGCACCACAGCCTTGACATTCCACACGACAGTTAGGCGTAACTAGCTGTTCTTTAGCACGCTGCCATTCTCTCTTGAAAAATTCCTTAGAAACTCCCACATCAATAAAATCCCATGGAAGCACTTCATCTAAATCACGTTCTCTCTTTGTATAGAACATAATATCAATGCCTTCTTCTTCAAAAGCCTTCATCCACAGGTCATTTCGAAAGTTTTCTGACCATGCATCATAAAGACATCCCCTGCGGTAGGCATTTAGGATTACTTTTCCAACTCTGCGGTCGCCCCGTGCTAGAACGCCCTCTAATACTGTAACATCGGCTTCATGGTAATTATACTTAATACTCTTTCTGTTTAACTGTTCTTTCACCGTATCATTTACCACATGAGCCTTCTGTAAAAATTCTTCTTTTGTATTCATAGAAGCCCACTGAAACGGTGTAAAAGGTTTTGGTACAAAGAAGGAAGAACTAGCCACAATCTGTACCTTACCATTACGTTCCGATTTGGGAATCTCATAATAACGTTCCGCAATTTTTTCTGACAAGTAAGCGATTCCTTTAATATCTTCTTCCGTTTCTGTAGGCAGCCCTAACATAAAGTAGAGCTTTACCCTGTTCCAACCGGCTTCAAAGGCAAGACCTGCTCCTTTAATGATTACATCTTCTGTAAGCCCTTTGTTAATTACATCGCGCATGCGCTGGGAACCTGCTTCCGGTGCAAAGGTTAAACTGCTTTTTCTCACATCTTGTACCTTACTCATAACATCTAAAGAAAAGGCATCAATACGCAGAGATGGCAGGGATACATTTACACCTTTTCCTTTAAATTCATCAATCAAAAAGTTTACTAGCTCTCCTAAGTTAGAATAATCACTGGAACTTAAAGAACTTAAAGAAATTTCCTCATGTCCTGTATTTTTTAACATTTTGTAAGCTCTGTCCTTTAGCATATTTACATCACGTTCTCTTACCGGGCGGTAAATCATTCCTGCCTGGCAAAAACGGCAGCCGCGGATGCAACCGCGCTGAATTTCCAACACTACCCTGTCTTGTGTGGCCTTAATAAAGGGTACCACAGGCTTTTCCGGATAATAAGTATTTGTTAAATCCATAACAATCTCTTTTTTGATAGTACAAGGCATATCTTCATATTTAGGTTTAAATTCCTTAATGGTTCCATCCTCCTTGTAGCTTACCTGATACATAGAAGGAGCATAGATTCCCGGAAGTTTTCCTGCTGCCCGCAAAAACTCTTTTCTGGTGGAGTTTTTTTCCTTATGTTCCTTATATAAATCTAACAAGGTGCGATAAATAGTTTCTCCCTCTCCCATATAAAATAAGTCAAAAAAGTCTGCCAGAGGTTCCGGATTATAAGAGCATGGTCCGCCGCCAATTACAATGGGATGTTCCCATGTTCTATCCTTACTTTCCAGAGGAATGTTACTTAAATCCAGTATCTGTAAAATATTGGTATAACACATTTCGTACTGTATGGTTATCCCTAAAAAGTCAAAATCCTTGATAGGGTCCTGTGACTCTAATGCAAACAACGGTATATTCTGTTCTCTCATAATCTTGTCCAAATCTGTCCATGGAGAATACACCCGTTCACAGTATACATCTTCCCACTGGTTAAACATATCATATAAAATCTGTATTCCAAGATGGGACATACCAATCTCATACACATCTGGAAAGCACATGGCAAAACGTACATCAATATGATCCAAATCCTTTACCACACTGTTTACCTCGTTGCCGATATATCTTGCCGGCTTTTCGATTTTTAATAATATTTCATCTGATAACGCCTGTTTCCTCACGTTAAATCCTCCAATATAAACACTGATATTTTCCTTAATTTTTAACTCCAAACGCTACATTAGTATAGCATTTCAACGGAAATTTGTATAGGCAAAAATGAAAAAACAATTCTGACCTATTGGTTGATAGGACGCTCATGATAAGCACTGGAGCTGAACTGTATTACGAACTGTTTTTTCTGCCGGATAAATAACTTGCAAAAGTGATATTATTTCAGTATAATTTATACTATATATGTACTATTTTAACAAAACTGATAAGGGAGAATAAAAATGGATTTTACAATTGAAGATTTATTAACCACAGCAAAAGAAAATCATTCATCAGATTTACATATTTCTGTTGGCATCCCACCCAAAATGCGTATTCATGGTGAATTGCAGACAATGCCGTATCCGCGTCTTACCGCAGAAGATACGGTAGAGTTGTTAAAACCAATTTTAAATGCTCGTACTCAAAAGATTTTAGAGGAAAAAGGTGAAGTAGACTTTTCTCATGCCATTGAAAGTGTGGGAAGATTTCGTGTAAATATCTTTAAACAGAAGGAAACTCTGGCTGGTGTAATGCGTATTATCACCACAGAGATTCCGGATGCACAAAAACTTGGCGTTCCGAAAGCCGTAATTGAACTTACCAAACGTAAAAGAGGCCTTATTCTTGTGACAGGACCAACAGGAAGCGGTAAATCTACTACTTTGGCTTCTTTAATTGACATTATTAATACCAACAACACTTCTCATATTGTAACCTTGGAAGATCCAATCGAATACCTGCACACACATAAATCCTGTGTGGTTAACCAAAGAGAGATCGGACTGGATACCCAGTCTTACGGAAATGCCCTTCGTGCCGTACTTCGTGAAGACCCTGATGTTATTTTGGTCGGAGAAATGCGTGATCTGGATACTATTTCCACAGCTATCACGGCAGCGGAAACTGGTCATTTGGTGTTCTCTACACTGCATACTATCGGTGCCAGTGCTACCATTGATCGTATCATTGACGTATTCCCACCGCATCAACAGCAGCAGATCCGTACTCAGCTTGGCTTTGTATTAGAGGCAGTTATTTCACAGCAGCTAATTCCAACCTCTGACGGACAAGGACGTGTTGCCGCATTTGAGGTTATGCTTGGTACTCCTGCTATAAAGAGTCTGATTCGTGAATGTAAAAACCATCAGATCGACTCTATTGTACAGGTTAACAAAAAAATCGGCATGCAGACTATGGATGATGCGATTTATGACTTATTTTTAAGAGAACGTATTAATTCAACAGAAGCTTTAGAATTTGCAGTTGATCCTGTTGCAATGGAAAAGAAATTATTCTAAACTCTGTACATACAAAAGGACCGGTTGCCTGCCGGTTCTTTTTAATTTTTTATATGGTACCTATCACGTCTTCCAATAGAATTTCACTTAACTCATCTATGGTTGGTTCCGGTATTACAATAATCCGGTTGGCCTGATTGGTTATTATCTTTTCGAATACGTTTCGGATACCTCTGGCATTGCCGAAATCTTTCCTTTTTTCCTTATCCATGGCAGCTAACATTTCTTTCAAATTGTCAATGGCAGCCTCACAGAAAGTCATTGCCGATTTTTCCGCCATCTTAATGAGAATCTCCAACAATTCCTCATTGGAATAATCCTGAAACTCAATAAACTTATTGAAGCGTGAGATCAATCCAGTATTGGATTTTAAGAAGGTATTCATCTCCTCTTTGTACCCGGCCACAATAACTACCAGATCCTTACGATGATCTTCCATAAGCTTCACCAGTGTATCAATGGCCTCACCGCCAAAATCATTGGCAGCATCCCTGGATGCAAGGGAATATGCCTCGTCAATAAACAGTACACCGCCTT
Organism: uncultured Eubacteriales bacterium; assembly: GCA_949289145.1. Taxonomy (GTDB): domain Bacteria; phylum Bacillota; class Clostridia; order Lachnospirales; family Lachnospiraceae; genus RUG11237. The sequence continues at coordinate 7,312 of CASEML010000167.1, forward strand.
TTGCTTTTTCCACCACCTCTGTGACCTTCATGGCAGTCTGACCAATATAACCTGCCACCAATCCGGCTCTGTCTGTTTCTATAAATGTTCCTTTAGACAGTATTCCCAATTCCTTATATATGCCCGCCACCAGACGTGCTACCGTAGTTTTTCCGGTTCCGGGATTTCCTGTAAATACCATGTGGTAAGACATGTCCATCTGAGGCATATTGTATTCTTGACGCATTTTGCGGACTTTAATCAAATTGACCAGCGATTGCATTTCAGTCTTCACATTATCAAGTCCTACTAATTCATGTAATTCTTTGATCAGCTTCTCCAGTGCTGCCTGGCGCTTTGCCTGTTTTACAGCCTCCATTTCTTCTTTTGCCTTTTGGACTTCGTCTTTCTTTATTTTCTTTACCTGAATCCGCTTTACCTGTGCCTTTTCATCAAACACATAACCTGTTGCAAAGTCTTCACTGCATATTTTGCGGAACATAAATTTTTCATCTATTCCGGTCAGATATTCTAAATTTTTAGAGATAAATGCCCTTACCTGCTTAAAATAGGTGCGGATATAACTGACAGCCGCAGTGCCCTTTTCCTGATTAAGATACACCATTGCCAGAAATATGTTTAATAACGTATCTGTAAACATATTGGCAAGACAGCTGCCATTTCTGCTGTCTCTTAAGGAACAAAGCTGCAGAAGAATCGGAGGTGACGAGATTAATTTTTCAGCATATACAATAATTTCTTCAGGAATTGATCCCTCTTTTGGAAGTTCTAACATATTTTTGTCCGGTATAGAAAGCAAAAATTCTCGTTCTTCCTTTGTAAAACGATTATTATATATGGGATACAGCAGCAAAAAGCACTGTAAATATAGATCCAGAGCCTCGTTGATCGTATATTTTAACAGACTTTTCGGTTCCTCCCAATAACCTTCCATTTCCAATAATTTGCAATGATATAATATGGTATGATAATTTTCTTTTCCAATTGTAAATAACTCTTCATTTGAGTATGCTTGTACCATGCTCGTTTCCTTTCCCTGTCGAAAATTCATTTATATTCCCCATCTTATTCATCATACCATATTTTCTCTGAAAATCATATCCTAATTTTAGCGCTGTGGCCTTGTTCTTAAAGACTTATGGAGGTTAAATCTTGTTCCATAAAACTATTTATCCTTTTTCTTAACTCTGCATACTCTTCCGTATCCGAGATTCCTTTTTCTGCCAGTTTATTGACCGCTTCGGAAGCCTCCTGCAAAATAGCGGCATCGGTAAAGATATCTCCGATTTTAAATTCCAGCAAACCGCTTTGTCGGAAGCCGAATAAATCTCCGGGTCCCCGCAGCTTTAAATCTTCAGAAGAAATGTAAAATCCGTCATTGGATTTGTTTAGTATCTCTAAACGTTTTTTGGTATCCTTTTTGTCACTTCCGCTGACAAAAATGCAATAAGACTGTGCAGAACCTCGTCCCACACGTCCTCTCAGCTGATGAAGCTGTGCCAGTCCGAATAATTCTGCATTTTCTACCATCATCACTGTGGCATTGGGCACATTTACACCAACTTCCACTACGGTGGTAGATACCAGAACCTGAATTTCATTGGCGGCAAAACGTTCCATAATATCATTTTTGGCACCGGGCTTCATTTTTCCGTGGAGACATTCTGTTGTAATGTCTTCCGGAAGTTTAGAACGCAGCATTTTTTCATAATCGATCACATTTTCTGCTTCCATATTTTCACTTTCTTCCACCATAGGGCAGATCACATATGCCTGATGTCCTTTGTGAACTTCATCGGCAATAAACTGATATGCCTTTTCCCGGTAGGAAGTATTCACCACACAATTTTTGATAGGAATGCGGTTGGAGGGCAATTCATCAATTACGGAAATATCAAGATCCCCATAAATAATGATCGCTAAAGTTCTGGGAATCGGTGTGGCACTCATTACCAGTACATGAGGGCAGGTTCCCTTTTCCATCAGCATTTCTCGCTGTCTTACCCCAAAACGATGCTGTTCATCGGTAATCACCAATGCTAGATTATCATAAACAACACTTTCCTGAAATAATGTGTGGGTTCCGATCACAATATCTGCCATGCCCATTTCTATGCGTTCCCTTGCCATACGTTTCTGTTTTGCAGTCATGGAACCTGTCAGCAGTACAGGATTAATATCCAGTCCATACTGTTCCTTTAATTCTATAAAATACTCGTAGTGCTGGCGCGCCAAGACTTCTGTTGGTGCCATCATTGCCCCCTGATAACCATTTTCTGCCGCAAGGCAGAGAGCAAGCGCCGCTACAATAGTTTTACCGGAGCCTACATCCCCTTGAATCAACCGGCTCATAACATAAGGAGAATTCATATTGTCCTTCACATCATTCCATGCGCGCATCTGTGCATTGGTCAGGCGGAAGGGCAATGCATCTAACAACCCCAGCGTCATTTCACTTTTGGAAAAAACAAAATTATTTTCGAGTTTTTCGGTATTCTTCTTTAAATTGCGCAAAGAAACAATAAACAGAAAAAATTCATCAAACACAAGACGTTTTCTGGCAAATACCAGTTCTTCTCTTTCCTTTGGAAAATGAATTGTTGAAATTGCATAATTATATTCCGCTAATTCATTGACTTCACGGATAGATAAGGGAAGAAATTCCTTCTCTAATATCCCTGAATCCAGCACCTGACGCACAGCTTTTCCTATGGCGTTGCTGGTAAGCCCCTTTGTCAGCGGATATTTTGGCAGCAGTTGTCCTTGCTTTTTTTCATACTCCTCCTCTAAAAACACTTCTGGTTGTTCCATGGTAAGACGCCCGTTTTTGATAAAAGGAGTACCCCGGACGATAATATTTTCGCCGGTACGCAGCTTTGCCTTTAAATAAGGCATATTAAACCATGTAAGAAAAATGGAATTTTCACTATCTCCCGCTACCACATTAATTATTTGAAGATTCCGAACCCTTTTTACTCCTTCCATCCGCTTTACGGTCACTCTTAAGGAATTAACACAGTCTTTTTCGGCAAAACGTACTCCCACGGGTGCTTCATATTCTTCATAATCTCGTGGATAATGTCGGAGCAAATCCTCCAAGGTATATATATTTAATTTATGAAATAAAGCGGCAGTTTTGTCACCGATTCCTTTTAATGTTGTAATACTGTCTGTCAGATTCATTTCTTAGCTTATCCCTTTCTTACTATTTCTTTCATCAGAAATCACTTTTCCATATGCCATAGAAAAAGACCACTCGCCAGGCGAATGATCTTTTTATTATGTTTTGATACAAAAATATATTATTCTACTGAAATCACATAATAATAAATTGGCTGACCGCCCATCTGCAATTCGATTTCCAAGTCAGGATATGTGTCTTCAATATAGGAGACAATTTCTTCTGCCTGTTCTTTGGTGGTATCTGCACCATAATAGATACTGATTAATTCTGACTCGCCATCAACCATTTTGCTTATCATATCTTTGGTAGTTTCCTGTAAATCTGTTCCTACAGAAAGAATGGATTTATCTCCAATCCCCATAATATCGCCCTGCTTAATCTCATGTCCGTCAATACTGGTTTCACGAACAGCATAAGTCACCTGACCAGTTTTCACACGTTCCATTTCTTTTAACATAGTTTCAAGATTTTCATTGACAGTTTTTTCCGGTACATAATTGATAATAGCAGTTAGCCCCTGAGGAACCGTCTTTGTAGGCACAACAATAACTTCTTTATCTTCTACAAGATAAGTTGCCTGCTCTGCTGCCAAAATAATATTTTTATTATTCGGCAAAATGAAAATGTGATCTGCATTTACCTTATCAATGGCAGTCAGCATATCCTCGGTGCTTGGATTCATTGTCTGACCGCCTTCGATTACATAATCTGCCCCTAAATTTGTAAATATTTCCTCAATTCCATCACCAATAGACACTGCAATAAAGCCCACCTCTTTTCTAGGCTGAGCCTTCTCTGATTCCTTAGCTGCTTCTTCTGCTGCAATTTTCTCTGCATCTTTAATAAGCTTCTCCTGATGCTCTAAACGCATATTGTCGATTTTCATATTACTTAAAGAACCGTAAGTCAAAGCTTTCTGAATAGCTAGACCTGGATCATTGGTATGCACATGTACTTTTACAATGTCATCATCTGACACTGCAACGATAGAATCTCCAATGGAGGACAAGTAGGCCTTAAATTCTTTTTCATCCTCCATGGTATATTTCTTCTCTAACATAATGATAAATTCTGTACAGTATCCAAACTTAATATCGACCGCCTCTCCTGCATTTACAGTAGTAACCTTCGATGCCGGAGCTCCCTTAATTGTTAAATCCAGTTCTTTTCCAAGGAAAGCATCCAAAGCGCCCTTCATAACTTCTAACAAGCCCTGACCGCCGGAGTCTACCACACTTGCTTCTTTTAAAACAGGAAGCATTTCTGGTGTCTGGCTTAAAACATATTCTGCATGACTGACCACTTCCGTCATAAATTCTTCTAAATCATCGGTACGTTCTGCCATTTCCAAAGCCTTATCGGCAGCGCCCTTAGCAACTGTCAGGATAGTTCCTTCTTTTGGTTTCATAACTGCTTTATATGCAGTTTCTACTGCCTTTTCCATTGCCATAGCAAGAATATCCACGTCTATTACATCATATCCTTTCAACCCCTTAGTAAGCCCACGCAAAAGCTGTGACAGAATAACACCTGAGTTACCACGGGCCCCCCGCAAAGAACCGGAGGATATTGCTTTTGCCAGTTCCTCAATGGTTGGATTTTCCAGAGCAGATACTTCCTTTGCAGCAGACATAATTGTCATCGTCATATTTGTTCCCGTATCACCATCTGGCACCGGAAACACATTCAACTCATTAATCCATTCTTTTTTTGCTTCCAAATTCTTAGCTCCCGCTAAAAACATGTTGGAAAGCATTTTGGCATCTATCTGTTTCATTGTCACCAATATATCCTCCTTCATCTAATCTATAACTCGTACGCCTTCCACAAAGATATTAATCTTTTCCAATTCCATTCCTGTAAATTCTTCTACTTTATATTTTACGTTGCTGATCAAATTATCTGCTACAGCTGAAATACTTACACCGTAAGACACGATTACATGAAAGTCAATGGTAATTTTATTATTATTTATTACTACGTTAATTCCATGTGTTAATGATTCTTTTTTCAAAAGCTTAACTAAACCATCTTTTACATTTAATGCTGCCATCCCCACAATTCCAAAACATTCTACGGCAACAGAGCCGGCATATTTTGCAACCACTTCACTGTCAACCAGAATTTCACCCATATTTGTATTCATATGTCCCTTCATGCCAATACCTCCTATTACTTATATTTCATGGAGCACATGCCCCTATTTTGATAAATCAATGTATATAGTATACCCTCTTTTCACAGAAAAGGAAATATGAAATTCATATTTTTTCTATTTTTTAAACAATTTTTATATTTTGCCTTGCATTCCTGTTGGATTTCTGTTAAAATATGCTTGTTGTGAGCTTATATCAGAGTGATTTTACTGGTAAATGGCAATTTATTCAAGGAGGTGTAAAGTCATGGCTAAATGTGCAGTATGTCAGAAAGGTGCTCATTTTGGAAACAATGTGAGCCATTCTCATAGAAGATCAAATAGAATTTGGAACTCAAATGTAAAATCTGTTAAGGTTAAAGTAAACGGTGCAGCAAAGAAAATGTACGTATGTACTTCTTGCTTACGTTCCGGAAAAGTTGAAAGAGCTTAATTTCAAAGAAAAGAAGCCTGTATGCTTGTCATACAGGTTTTTTATTTATAAGCAATGGAAAACTGGCAAAGCATGATTTCCATTGTTTCATCAACAGCAAAACATATTATATCCTAGCAACAGCAACGATACTACGATTACAAAAAAGAGAAAGCCATTGGAAATAAACAATGATATCACCATACCAACAGCAATAAAAAAACAAGCAAATCCTGCTACCCTTCTCATCCCATCACAACCAATAAAAAAGCTTCTTATGCTAATATATGCACAAAAAGCTTTTCTAACATAACTTTTTACTGTTCTTTTATATTCTCAATGGCACTTTCTACTTCTGGATTTACCTTTTCTGCCGGAACTTCTTTCCCTGTAAATTTATTGATCACATCCGGAACCATATCTAAAATCTTAGTTACTGCATCCTGATTTTTAATATTTACTAATTTTGTTTGGCCATTCTGGATCACTAAAACCGCACTTGGTGACATCTTTCCGCCCATTCCGCCGGTTCCTCTGTTTTTTTTGTCTTCACTGAAAGCCCCTGCGGCAACACCAAAAGAAACATCTACCAGTGGCAAAATAATAGTATCTCCTACCGTAATAGCTTCCCCTACTACTGTTTTTGATGAGATAAAGCTGTCCATCCCCTTAAATAATGATTCTACTGTTGTACTGAAATCTGCCATGATAACTCCTCCTATTTTCTTATTCTGTCTATCATTTTTCTTATATGTTTGTTTTTATATGCCCGCCATGCCGTCAACAGCATAACATAACACTGTATTTTTCCTTTTATAAATATGTTACCCTGAAAGCATACCTGTTCAAAATCCGGTTCCACATTCAATTTATATCCATAAAAGGGATATAAAACACTAAGCGCTGCCAGGATTTCACCTGTCACAGCCGGATCTTCTGTTCCAAAATGCAGGTACACATCTGCTTTTGAAGGTTTTAAATGGCGAACCAAATATGTTCTCTGCTCATTCAAGAATTTCAGAGACCCCTTCAGTTCCTCACTAGTGATAAATTCCTTACATTTTTCATATTCAGAACAAATCTCCTTTATTTTATCATAGATCTTTTGAAAAGTGAATTTAAGTTTTATTATTTTTTCCTTAAATATTTCAAATAAAGATTTTTTTTCTTTTTGAAAAGTTTTCTTTTTTAAATTGGGAATTTCTTCTAAATTTTCAGCTTCTTTCCGCTCAGTCTTTCTTTGTATATTTTTCTTCTGCACAACGTCTTTCTGTACAACGTCTTTCTGCACAGGTTCACTTACATTTTGAAAAATTTCTCCATTTTTACGGTTAGTATCTCTGCTTTCTCTATTTTTATCCGTTTTTTTCTTTTTTTTCTGCTTTTTGGATTTTCTGGTTTTCTCTGACTTTTCCGGTTTCGGAATAATCTGAAAAGTTAAAAGTCTCACAGAATATACAAATCCACTTTCCTTCTGATATTCCACGCGGATGCGAAGCAAACGAAACAGCCAACTAACCGCTAGAAATACTGCTGTTTCTTCTGCATTCTTACTCCCTTTTAACTGATACTTAACCGGAAGAAATAGGAAAACTCCCAATAGTATAAGAAGCAGTGCAAATATAAATAATAATATTATTCCAATGATTTTTAGTATGGTTATAATTATGCCCGTCATGTTACACTCCTACTTTATTTTCTATAAACATCACACAACAAATCCTGCAATCACTGTATTTCCGGAAAGTCCTTTCTGAAATATTCCCGGAGGTTGACATTTTCTGTTTCTGTCAGTACATCGGATACAATTTGCTCCACTAGTTCTAAGGCTTCTTCGTATCCCACAGCAATACCCACAATGCAGGTAGTAGTATAATTATAATGTGTTTGTAAAAGTTCAGAGGAATTTATGATTTCTAATTGATTATTTCCAAAAAGCGGAACTGTAATCAAGTACGTGCCAAGAAGTCCTGCTTTATGCTTCACTTTCCATACAATTTTATAGCGCTGCTTCTTAGCGCTTTCGCTTATATACAATTTTTTATACCATCTAATACGTTTCATATTTTCTTGCCAATCCCCTATGAAAAGACAGACCGAGCATATATCTCTGCTCGGTCCTCTACTGTAATCCAAGACAACAAAAGATTTATTTTACAGACAATCTGCTGTATTAAAAATATTTACGATTGCCCCACAAATTACAGCGTTTCAGTTCAAGGTACTCATTATACGCTTTCTCTAAAATCTGTTTTTCGTTAGCAAATTTTAGAAGATGATACGCCTCATGATATTTGTAGTACCCCGAATCCTCGAAATATTCTTCCTGTTGCGGTTTACTGTAATAGCTGTCTGCCATCATAAGATACCAGTGCACATCTTTCTCCACTACATCATCCGGTATACTGAAAGAATACTGACTTTTTCCAACATACTTAATAATCTGGGCATGTACACCTGTTTCTTCCAAGACTTCTCTGGTTGCGGTATCTTTATACTCTTCATCCTTCTCAACAGTACCTTTTGGCAGAACCCAGCCTTCATACTTATTTTTAAAATTCTTATACAACAATAAAATTTTTCCTCTAAATATGACCACACCGCCACAGCTCGTTGCTTCTATCATCGCAATTCCTCCTGTATTTATTGACATACTCGTCAATGGTGTGTCCTCAAAAATGTGGCTCTCCACGAATAAAGACTGCAATAAGTATAACGCTTTTTATATTTTTAGTCAATGAATTTGGTTTATTCGTTTGTAAAATATTCTGAAAACAGCTTTCCGGCAATAGGAACTGCATACTCACTTCCAGAACCCGCTCCTTCCACAATAATTGTGGTTACAATGGTTTTTCCATTGGCTTCTGCAAATCCAGTAAACCATGAATGGCTCATCCCTTTTTCATTATTATATTCTGCAGAACCAGTCTTTCCGTATGCTGTGTAGGTGGAAGTAGACAATTTTGAAGCTGTTCCTTCTGTAACTGCCGCCCGCATCAGTTCCTTTAAAATACCGGCTTCTTCTTCACTCATTATTGTACATGATTTCTTTGAAGAATATTCTTTGATCAGGGTTCCCTCATAATTTTCCACTGAATCTATCAAATAGGGTTTCATAACATCTCCTTCATTGGCAATAGCTGAAGTAATCATAGCCATATGTAAAGGAGTCATCTGTGTCTTTCCTTGTCCAATGGCAGTCTGCATCACTTCATCCGTATCAGAATCCTCAGATATGGAAACGCTGCTCTGTTTGTAAGAAAAAGGCAGCGAAAGTTTTTGGTCAAATAAAAGACTGTCGCAAGTTTTGGCAAATTTCCCCTTATCTAAAATAAGCCCAATATTTGCAAAAGAAGAGTTACAGGATTTTGCAAAGGAGGTTTTCAGATCAATGTCTCCATGGACACTATTATGATAACAGTTTATAGTCACATTGTCTTTTGTAATGCTTCCCGTACAATCAAAATGATAGGAATCTACGTCATTATTATTTTGTCTAAGGTAAGCAAGGGTTGTTATAATTTTAAAAGTGGATCCCGGAGGATATATGCCATGAGTTACACGATTCAGCAATCTGCTCTCTCCCGAAGCATCTGCAACCAGTGAATCCCATGAACTTTCTATGGTATTTGGATCAAAATCCGGTTTTGATACCATTGCCAAAATTTTGCCTGTTTCCGGTTCCATTACAATAATGGCTCCCCGATAGCTTCCCATGGCATTATACGCTGTTTTTTGTAAACTCAAATCCAGGGTAGTCACCACATTATCCCCCATATTCTTTTCTCCCTGAAGCGTATTTTTTATCCTTTCCAAAAGAGGAGCATTAGAACGAAGCAGTGTAAAATTAGCATTAGATTCAATCCCAGACTTTCCCTTGGCAGAATAACCAACCACATGGGCAAAAATATTCTCGTATGGATAATATCTGGTTTCTGTTCCATCGGAAGATACTTGTGTTTCTGCCAATACTTCTTTTTTATTGGACAATATTTTTCCACGTACAATCTTATCCGAAAATATATCCTGCCTTTTATTATAGGAGCTATTAATGACTTCCGGGCTTTTTACCGCCTGATAATAAACTGTGTACCCCATCATGGCAACAAAGACTGCCACAAAAATATAAGTCACAAGCATAAGCTGTTTTCCATTACTTGGCTTTTTACGGTCTACTAGATAGTCCTCTTGAGCATAATCATCATAATTTTCGATATACAAATCATAATCCTGCTGGTCATCATTTCTGGACTTTGACCTTTTCTTCTTATTATTGAATAAAGATGAAAATTTCATACTAGGAAACCTCCTTTTTATGTTTTCCGGGTGTTTTCGTTTTTTGTGAAATAAATATTCCCTGTATAATTGCAAATATAATCATAGTACTGAAGCAGGAACTTCCACCATAACTGATCAATGGCAGCGTAACCCCGGTAGACGGAATAAATTTTACGGCCCCTCCAATGGTCAAAAACGTCTGAAAGCCCAGAACGCAGGCAAGGCCAGTGGTGCAAAGACAATAAAATTCATCCTTAATTTGCATTGCAATATAAATGAACATAATAAAACAACTTAAATAAATTAAAATCACACACAAAGCAAATAAAAGTCCTAATTCTTCTGAAATAGCAGAAAAGATAAAGTCCTCTTCCACCACCGGAATCAATTTAGGGTATCCCTGATATAAGCCCATGCCGAACCAACCGCCGGTACCAATTGCAAATAGAGACTGTGTCACCTGATATCCTTCATTATCAATCACACTGAAAGGGTCTGTAAATGCCAAAACACGTACACGAACATGGCTGAACAGAAAATATGCCGCCACTGCTGCCACACAGCCAAGCAAAGTTCCTGCTCCTAAATACAACAGCTTGTGGGTAGCAATATAGAGCATAAATAAATAGGCGATAAAAAAGATAAGTGCGCTTCCCAAGTCCTTGGAGATCACCAGAATAATCACATGAATAGCTGCAAAAATACTGGTTTGCAACACCTGATAAAACTCCTTAGATTTACACAACATAGATGCAATAAAAAATACATATATAATTTTGACAAATTCAGAAGGCTGTATTCCAATGCCTGCTATTTCAAAAGATAGCTTTGCTCCATAGGTCACACGTCCTATAATGAACACAATTGCCAAAAGAATAATTCCAGTTCCTGCGTAAAAGTAAGTAAGATCCTTCAAAAATGTAATTTTTCTTATCAAATATGGGACAAAAAGTGTGATCACCGCTGACGCCACCACAATCTCAAACTGTCTGACGGCACGGTCAAACGAAAGCCTGGAAAGCATCACAAAACCAATCATCAGCAGCATACACATATTATTTAATAACAACTTAGATGCCCTTGGATAAATCACATTGTAAAGAGCAGGCAACGCTGCAAAAAATATAACCTGTGCAAGATAAAATATAATAAGTTCCATACTGTCTATTTGTATAAAGACAATAAAATTCATCATAAAATGCAGAAGGAATATAATAATCTTTTGTTTCAAATATAAAAGATTTTTATAGTCTTCCCCCTTTTTTGAAAAAACTCGAAAACAAAAATATGTGTATATACCAATCATGATAATAAAAACATATTTTGAAAGTTCGACCAGTAAATCAATCATTTTAACTTTCCTCCCTGGAATAACTTATTCTACACCCTTTTTTAAATGGCCTCTGGTAAATTCCCGAAATAAGATTTCCTCTTTCCCACTATCCTGCTCAGCAAAAGCTTTGGCTATAGCAAAGGCTTCCCTGCCGCTTTCTTTTGAAAACATCAGGCGGATTCCGCCAGGATTAATATTCTTTATGCTCTTTTGTACTCCAAGCAAAGATAACGGAACACCATTTCGTATTATATTATAACAATAATCGCAATAATTTTTTACGTAAAAGTTCTTTTTATATCTATCCTTTAAGGTAAGCAGTTTTCCATTTTCCCTGTTACATCCAGAAATTGTCTTATTCACACATTGGGCGGATATCATAAATGGAATATGTCCATATACAACGAGTAATTCATCTCCCAAACTAAGTTCGTTTAATTCATATTCGTTTAATTCCAGAGGCAGTGTAGTAATTTCTATCCCGTTTTCCTTTAAAAATTTTCCCGCTTCCCTGTTGAATGTATACAAATTATAATCACTGATGATCTCGCCGGTATATCCCTGTTCCTTCAGCCATACAAGACTCTCCAAATTACGGACTACCATGCCGTCCATGGCCAACGACAGCAATTCCCCAGCGTGCCTTGAAAACTTTCGTTCTGTTTCGGATCGAAAAATGGCAGGCATATAGTAATAAGCCTTTTTCCCTGCCCGTTTTATTTTTTGTATGCTTTTGCTTGTCATTTGCAGATAGTCTCCCCAATTTTTTAGTGAAAACATACTGCTATCAATATAAATTCCTTGTATCTGCTGAATGGTAAGGATACTTTCTAGCTGTTCTTTAGTTTCCACAGAAACATGAAATAATGACTGTTCATTTCCAATGTTTCCACCGGCAGATTTTCTTTTATTGTCTGTTTTCCGAAAGTTTTGTGGCAGAGCACGCTCATAAGGCTTAAGAAGTGCTGCTTCAAGTGCTTCTAAAGCCTTTCTTCGTATTTCGTTAATTCCTTGAAGAGGGACAAAGATATCATGGTCCATTTGTATATCCAGATGTTTAAATTGAAAACAGGTATTGCCTGTTTTTTTCATTTGCTTTTCTAGTCTTTCCCTAGCTAAGGGCTGATTTTTTGCCTGTTCAACCATGGCACCGAAAACGGTAACGGTAATATGTTTTAGTATAACCTCCATTTCTAAAGGTTTTCCTTTACATACTCTTAAGATTCCCGAAATATCATGCTTTTTCGTCTTATCAATATACTTTTCTTTTAAGCTTTGAAATAACGCATCTTCCCCTGATACATAAGCAGGATTCTCTAACGTAATCATGCTTCTTCCATTATGCTGTTTATAATATCCTGTGGAATTTCCGCTTCGGCTGTACAATTTCAGCAATCGTTCTTTGTCCTGCCGGTCTATTTGAAATTCTTTGGGATTTTTCTGGTATAAATCAATATATTTTCTATATATTTCCACAACACCAGCCGCATATTCCGGCCGCTTCATACGCCCCTCTATTTTAAAGGATGTAATGCCTGCCTGTATCAATTCCGGAAGATATTCTATGGTCATCATATCTTTTAAACTCAATGGATACAGTTCATTTTTACGGCTGATAACTTTCTTTCCTTCACATGTTATATATGGAAGTCTGCAGGGCTGGGCACATCTGCCTCTGTTTCCGCTTCTCCCACCTAAAAAGCTGCTGAAAAAGCACTGACCGGAATAGCAGTAACATATAGCTCCATGCACAAAACACTCTACCTCAATAGAAACATTTCGGCAAATATTTTCCACTTCTTCTAAAGAAAGTTCTCTTGCCAGCACTACACGCTTAACTCCCTGTTCTTTTAAAAATTTTGCACCGCCTGTTCCTGTAATGGTCATCTGAGTGCTGGCATGAAGGGGCAGATTGGGAAAATATTTCCTTATAAATGCAAACACTCCAAAGTCCTGCACAATGACCGCATCTAATCCTGCTTCATAATATGCTTTCACATAATCATATAATTCTCCTTGAAGTTCATTCTCCTTCAGAAGAGTGTTAATGGTCATGTATACTTTTTTCCCATGCAAATGAGCATAACGAATACCAGAAATTAACATATCTTCGTCTGGATTGTCCGCATATGCTCTGGCACCAAATTTTTTCCCGCCGATGTAAACAGCATCGGCTCCTGCATTAATTGCTGCAGCAAGCCCCTCAAAAGATCCCGCCGGTGCCAGCAATTCAATTTCGTTTTTCATTAGCTGCTCCTTCTATCTTCTATTATGCTGAATGAAAAAAGCTGTCATAAGACAGCCTTATTGTTCATCCAGCAATTCCTTATACTCATCCAGCTCAGTTTCTAATTTAATCACTTTCTGCTGTATGCTGCTTAGTTCTTCTCTAAGTTCAGCAATTGTTTTTTCATCGGATTCCACCTTAATCTGAGCTGAAATCAGCTCATGCTTTAAGTCATAAATTTCTTTGTCCTTGGTTTCGATTTCTGTTTCTAAAATATCCAGCTGCTTCTTTGCCTTAAAGTAATCATCTGCAATATTTAACTCTGTTAAAGTCGCCTGAATATCATATGGCTGTTTCGAAAAGTTCTCTGTTTCCTTCATTTCATTCAGCTTGCTGTTTATATATCCGGCTACTTTCTGTAAATATTCTTCACTTTCATAGCCGCTTAATGTAAAGATCTTCCCACCTATTAATACCTGCACATTGGTTTTTTCTGCCATACTCTGCCTCCTAACATTTCTTTTAACAAGTATACGCTATCCCTTTGGCTCAGTCAAGAAAAGGATTTAAAGTTCCAATCCCAAATGTCTATATGCAAAATCTGTTGCTTTTCTTCCTTTCGGGGTTCTTGCCAACAACCCATTTTTAATTAAGTACGGCTCATATACTTCTTCAATGGTTCCCGAGTCCTCACCAATAGCAGCTGCCAACGTATCCAGTCCTACAGGACCTCCGTTAAATTTTTCTATCACTGTGATCAATATATTTCTGTCCACATGATCTAGTCCAAGCTTATCTACATCCAGTAAATCTAAGGCAAAATTTGCCGCTTCCCTTGTAATTACTCCATCGTATTTCACCTGTGCAAAATCTCTGACGCGCCGTAACAGACGATTTGCCAGTCTTGGCGTTCCTCTGGAACGTCTTGCCATTTCTACAGCTCCTTTTTCTTCAATCTCCACATTCAAAAGCTCCGCTGATCTTAAGATAATGGTAGTCAACTCTTCTGTAGAATAAAATTCCAACTTGCTCACTACGCCAAAGCGATCCCTTAAAGGTGCTGTCAAAAGCCCAGCTCTGGTAGTCGCCCCCACTAAAGTAAACTTAGGCAAATCTAACCGGATAGAACGGGCACCTGCACCCTTTCCAATCATAATATCAATAGCATAATCTTCCATGGCTGGATAAAGTACTTCCTCCACCTGTCGGTTAAGTCGGTGAATCTCATCTACAAACAACAAATCCCCCTCTTGAAGATTATTTAATATTGCCGCCATCTCCCCCGGTTTTTCAATGGCAGGACCGGAAGTAATCTTTAAGTTCACTCCCATCTCATTAGCAATAATTCCTGCCAACGTGGTTTTACCCAATCCCGGTGGCCCATAAAACAATACATGATCCAAAGCCTCGTTTCTTTGTTTTGCAGCTTCAATATATATTTTCAGAGTTTCCTTTGCTTTCGCTTGTCCAATGTATTCCTCTAAAGTCTGCGGCCTTAAACTTCCTTCTATTTTCTTATCTTCTTCTAATACATCAGTGGTTATGATTCTCTTTGCCATGTCAAACTCCTAAAAACTAATATGTTTTAAAGCCGCTTTAAGGATTGCTTCCGTATCCATGCTGCTGTCAATTTCTACACTGTTTACTGCTTTTAAGCTTTCTGACGGGGAATAACCCAAAGCTGTAAGCGCCTCAATAGCCTCTGCTTTTGCATTATTATCCGCCCCCTCAGCTAAAGATTCATTATTATGGCTTAGCTTAGCTTCAAAAGCTTCTTCCAACGAAAGTTTATCCTTTAAGTCTAAAATAATACGACCGGCTGTCTTGGCTCCTATACCCGGTGCTTTCGCAATTGCTTTGCTGTCTCCTGCAAGAATGGCAAATCTTAATTCATCGGGAGAAATAGCGTTTAAGATACTGAGCGCCCCCTTGGGTCCGATTCCATTTACCGTAATAAGGAGCTTGAATATCCTCATATCCTCCTTAGAAGGAAATCCGTACAACATCAGCGCATCTTCTTTCACATAAAGGTAAGTATAAAGTTTTATTTCATCTCCAATAGCTCCTATGTTAGTCAATGTCTGAGTTGTTGCTCTTACATTCATGCCTACACCTTGAACCTCAAGTGTAACCGTATCTTCTTCAAAATCCGTAATTATTCCTTTTACAAAGCCTATCATTTTTCCACCTGTCTTTAATCCTGTTTATTCTATGACGGAAGCCGCTTTAACAGCATTCCGCTGATAATTCCAATGAATATTCCTGTAATCATCCCAATGATTGTCAGTATCGGCAGATAGTAAATGAGCTCCTTTGTTTCTAAAACAACCATAGCTGCCACAATCTGCCCCACATTGTGCATGATACCGCCTGCCATACTGATTCCATACACAGAAAAGCTTGTTTTCTTCTTGAGCAAAATCATCGCACTTAAACTGAAGGATGCTCCCATAATGCTGTATACAATACTAAAAAAATTACCAAACAGAAAACCCGCCAATATTATTCTTACAATAGAAATAATACAAGCCTGTTTTTCTCCTGCCTTATATAAAGCTGTAATAATCACAATATTAGGAAGTCCTATTTTAGCTCCCGGAATTCCTAGATTTAAAGGAAGAATACTTTCAATATAACTCATGATCAGTGCCAAAGCTATCAACATTCCGAGAACCGGAACTTTTTTATAATTCATTGTTCATTTTCCTTTATTCTAATATCTGATAAAAGGTAATCACCTTTCCTGTATAATTACCAATCCCTTTGACTACTACAGCCGCCTGTCCCGGATAAATATTATTGGCATAACCCAAAGAATAATCCTGACCATAAACTAAAGGTTCACCTTTAAATATTACAGAAACTTCAGGTTTAACCTCTTTTCCAGTAGCATAACCATCCCTCACGCCTATCACCTGAGCATCTGACATATCTAAAGATTCTACTTTAATGTTAACCTTAATATTTTCCACCCTGCTATAATTGTCACTATCCGCAGGTTCATATGTCATATAAAAACTGTTGATTCCGGCTTCACCTACTGCAGTAGTCAAGTCATTCTCAAAACAGAATCTTCCCTGTTCATATTCCGGAATCACCACATCTGCCAGAGTCTGTCCATAAATTCCTACCAAGGAAGTCAATTTTGGGTAGCTTGGAACAGCTTTTTCAATGGTGAATTCCAACACCTTTTCTCCAGTGTAATTGTCCATTCCTCTTATAATAACTTTGGCTGTACCAGCCTCAATATTATCTTCATATGCAACGGTATAATCCTTATCACGAATCAACTTAATCTCTCCATCTTTTACATAAATGTTCTGGGTCTGCTCCTGACCATCATATACCTTTGTCTTCATTTCAGAAAAAGTAACTTTAGCAATATCTTTCTTATCCACTTGAATGTCTACGGGAATATTCTTAATTATATTGTAATTCGCTTTATCATTGGGCACAAATCGAAGCAGTGAAGAGTTCATTCCTACCTTTCCTACATCCATACTCTGGCTATATTCCCAAATAAAAGAGCCATTTTCTCTGGAAGGTAGAGTAATATCCCCCAGACAATCTCTGTACACCGCATTTAAAATTCCAATCTCTCCATATTCAGGATCGGCTTTCTCAATGGTAAATGTCCTTTCAATGGAACCTGTATAATTACCAATTCCATTGATCGTTACCAATGCTGTACCCGCATTTGTATTATTATCAAAAGTAATTGTATAGTCTGTATTTTCTACTAATACAATATGATTTAATGTAACCACTGGTTTATAGAGGATTGGTTGTGCACAATACACTGCATCTTCAATTCCTTCAATTTTTGCCTCCGATATATTTCGAGGTAAAATTTCCACAGTAATCAGAATATCTTCCACGATTTCGTAATTTCTAGTATCATTTGGCGTAAATGTCAAAGAATAATTATGGCTTCCCGGTTCCCCTGTTCCTTCTGTAATATCCTCGTTCCATGTAAACACACCATTATCACGCTTAGGAAGTTCAATATCAGCCAGCGTATCTCCATAAATACCTGTAATAGAATTGGTGATAGAATAATCCGGAACTGCCTTCTTAATTTGAAAAGACACCTCCCTATATCCCGTGTAATTCCCTTTTCCCACGATCCTCAGGGTGGCGGTACCTGCATTTTGATTATTTGTATAAAGGCAGTAATAATCTGTGTTTTCTCTTAAAGTGTCTCCATCATATTTTACTGTAATACTTTGAACAATCTCTCTGCCGCTGTAAGTTACATCTTCTATACCGGTAATCTGAAGCTTGTCATCCATTGTGATATCAATAACGTTTTCCTCTGCCTGAGCTGGAATATATCTTATATCGGTGCCTGCAAATACCAGTGCCAAAAGCAGAAACAACGCTGTTATTTTTTTGCCTTTTCTCATCATAGCAACCCTCCCATACTGTACCACCATAGTTTTGTGTATATTATACCATATTTTTTTTAATTCGTCACTAAACAATGCCTTATATGCAAAAATTCTCCACATTCCTTTTTGGATACGGAGAATTTTTGGATTTTTATTTAGTCGGAGTAACAGGATTTGAACCTGCGACCTCTTGGCCCCCAGCCAAGCGCGCTACCAAGCTACGCCATACTCCGTAACGATATTATTATAACACATTTTTTCGTTTATTCAAAGACTTTTTTTTCATTTGGCAGGGTGCTTTTGCTCCCTGCTCTTTTACTTAGCTATCCCATCCAACGCACTGCCACGTCTCCCTTCTATGGTCACAATAATATGGTTAGGCAGACAGACGATCATTTCACCAGTGTGGGATATTTCTTTCTGCTTTATGCAGAGCTTGTCTGGACAGGATGCAGTAGAAATAAAGGCTTTTTCATCCTTTATATGAAGTTCATTATGACCTTCCTTATAACCCGTAAGGTCATAAACTCCGTCTTCCTCTAAGGGATATCTGCCTATCTCCTCATTATCCAAAGTAACCACCACATACGCTCCTTGACCCGACTGCATAAAATGTATTACAGCCATGGCAGATAACGCCATGGCAAATACAATGATCATTAAAATAATTTCTTTTTTCTTCATTATTTATTATTAATATAATTCACAAGACCTTCAGCTGCAATAATTTTCTGCATAAATTCAGGAAATGGCTGTCCCTTAAAGGTAGTCCCCTTAGTCTTATTGGTAATGATGCCGGTGTCAAAATCAACTTCCACTTCATCACCTGCTTCAATTCCTTTAGCAGCTTCCGGACATTCCACGATAGGAAGTCCAATATTAATGGAATTGCGGTAGAATATTCTTGCAAAGGTTTCTGCGATCACACAGCTGACACCTGCTGCCTTGATAGCAAGCGGTGCATGTTCTCTGGAAGAACCACAGCCAAAGTTTTTATTTGCCACAATAATGTCACCTTTTTTTACATTCTTTACAAAATCCTTATCAATATCTTCCATACAGTGTGTTGCCAATTCTGCAGGATCTGATGAATTTAAGTATCTTGCAGGAATAATAACGTCTGTATCCACGTTATCACCATATTTAAAAACGCTTCCGCATGCTTTCATGTTCATTCCTCCTTCTTATAATTCGCACGGACAGGAAATCTGACCTGTTATTGCACTGGCTGCTGCTACTGCAGGGCTTGCAAGATAAATTTCAGAATTCACATGTCCCATACGTCCAACAAAATTACGGTTTGTAGTAGATACGCATCTTTCACCTTCTGCCAGAATTCCCATGTAACCGCCAAGGCAAGGTCCGCAGGTAGGTGTACTTACTACTGCACCGGCTTCGATAAAGGTCTTAATGTATCCGGCTTCCATAGAATCTAAGTAAATCTGCTGGGTGGCAGGAATTACGATGCAGCGGATGCCTTCCTTTACTTTACGTCCTTTTAAGATTTCTGCCGCAATTCTCATATCTTCCAAGCGTCCGTTGGTGCAAGAACCAATTACAACCTGATCGATTTTTATGTTCCGTCCTTCCTTTGCGCTATGAGTATTTTCAGGAAGATGTGGATATGAGACTGTTGGCACGATTGTAGAGAGATCAATATCAATT
>CASEML010000168.1 GCA_949289145.1 uncultured Eubacteriales bacterium
CCGCCAGCTTGCAAAAAAATATCATCCTGATATGAATCCTGGAGATAAAGAGGCAGAAAAGAAGTTTAAAGAGGCTTCAGAGGCATATGCAGTACTTAGTGATTCGGAAAAAAGAAAACAGTACGATCAGTTTGGTCATGCGGCCTTTGACGGAGGTGCAGGAGGCAGCGGCGGATTTGGTGGATTTGATTTCAACAGTGCTGATATGGGTGACATTTTCGGCGATATTTTCGGTGACTTATTTGGCAGTGGAAGACGTCAGTCAACCAACAATGGACCAATGAAAGGCGCCAATGTAAGAGCCAGTGTCAGAGTTACCTTTGAGGAAGCAGTCTTTGGATGTGAAAAGGAAATCGAGCTAAATTTAAAAGATGAGTGTAAAACTTGTAAGGGAACCGGTGCCAAAGCCGGAACTTCACCACAGACCTGTAGCAAGTGTGGTGGTAAGGGTCAGGTAGTTTATACACAGCAGTCTTTGTTTGGTATGGTAAGAAATGTACAGACTTGTCCAGAGTGCGGTGGTAAAGGTAAAGTAATAAAAGAAAAGTGTCCGGATTGTTATGGTAGCGGATATATAGCAAGAAAGAGAAAAATTCAGGTGTCTGTACCGGCAGGTATTGATAATGGACAGAGTATTCGTATCCGGGAAAAGGGAGAACCGGGAATCAACGGCGGACCAAGAGGAGATTTACTGGTAGAAGTAGTAGTATCTCGTCATCCGATTTTCCAGAGACAGGATATGAATATTTTTTCTACGGCACCGATTTCCTTTGCGCAGGCAGCTCTTGGCGGCGAAGTGAGAATCAGTACGGTAGATGGTGATGTTCTTTATGATGTGAAACCGGGAACGCAGACAGATACCAAGGTTCGTTTAAAAGGAAAAGGTGTTCCATCGCTTAGAAATAAAAACATCCGTGGTGACCATTATGTAACTTTAGTAGTACAAGTACCGGATAAATTAAATGAAGAAGCAAAAGAGCTGCTTCGTAAGTACGATGCAGTAACAGGCAACACTTTAGGAAAGCACGACACAGCAGGTGCAGAAAAACCAAAGAAGAAGGGCTTTATGGATAAGGTGAAAGAGGCCTTTGAAGATTAAAATGAAATAGAAAATTAGAAAGAGTGAAGCAGAGTATTTGGGAAACAGATACTCTGTTTTTGCATGAAATGGTCTTAATTCAATTCTAAAAAATTTTGAAATAATAGCATTGTGTTAAAAATAGTTCTATTGTTTATGTGTTAAAGCTGCTAGTATATTATGCATATTTGAGTTTGTCTATGGAGGAGTATAACCGTTCACGGACAAAAAACAATAAATTGGGGGACAAAGTGACAAAAAAAGCTGTTTTTCAGATATAATATGAAATATCTTCAAAGCAACAAAATACGAAATAGTAGAAAAGGCGGTGGAAGCCGCCTTTCTGATATATTGGAGGTTTAAAAGAAGTTGAGAAAAAAAGCAGGCATCATTGGAAGCTGCGTAATAATAACAATAGCGGGAGTTGTTGCATGTGGGGTACAGGAGAAAGGGAATACTGGGATAGCCCTTGGGCAGTTGCAAGATGAACAGTCTGTAATGGATGATGCAGGAGAGCATTTATCCATAAAAATAGCGGAAAATGTGGAGATAGATGCAGAGATAGAAAACAATCAAATAAAAAATTGTATTATTTATAAGACAACAGGAAAAGAATTTGATATAGATACCATGAAAGATATATTTTGGAACGATACGTCGGATGTAATCCAGGAAGAAGGGGAACAGAATGGATCCTTCCAAATAATGGATACAGCAGGAGGAAGTCTGTTTGCAGAGGCGGGCAGACTTGATTTTCAGGCGAAAGAAGGCATGGCGGACTTATTGATGCTGGTGAAATACTGTTTTTGGAATAAAATAAACAATATGGATGCTGAAAAACTTCAGGCATTATCCAATGAGACAACAGTGAGGAATGCAGTCGAACAATTAAGTCGAGTATACCTTTTAGAAGATGAGGAGGAATTTTGTCTTCAAAAAGGTGTAAAAATTTCTATGACAGATGTGATAAAGAAGCAGAAAGAAATGACGGAAAATCTGATAACCCAATGGGAAACACAGAAATTGAGCAAAAAATATCTTGGTGAGGAGGCTTATTATTTAGCCTTTACAGTAGAAAAACGAGGAATCCCTATGGCTTCCGGTAATGAACCAGGCTTTCTGTTGGTAGAGGAGAACCCCAATGTGCAGACAACAAATGTGGAAACTATTGTAGATGAAACTGGTATTAAATATTTATCCATTCGGGGAGCCTTTGCATTAGAAGAAGAGAAAGAGGAAACCATTCTTTCAGCTCAGCAGGCAGTTCAGTACATAAAAAGAGAGTATGATAATCAGGTTATAGGAGAAAATAGAACTTTTGACAATGTATGGCTGGAGTATGCTTTTGTTTCGTCGGCATCTTTTGAAGACTATAATAAAGGCACATTGGAACCATATTGGGTATTTGTAGATAGTGAAAATGATATCGCGGAGCGTATCAATGCAATTACAGGAGATAATTTTAGATATCAATAGAAAATAAGACACTGTTACTTGAAATGAAAGAAAGGAGGTAGGTTATGGAAGTGCTTGCTAGACAATTGACAGAAAAAATAATGCTAACAGGAAATGTGGATGACCACAAGAAAGAAATCATACAGTATGCACTGGAACTTTGCATTTCTACAATAATATTGATTTTTTCCATTCAATTATTAAGTTTCATTCTTTTTCGTAAGTTGGATGGTATGATATTTATATTATTTTTTGTGCCAATTCGTTTGTTTAGTGGAGGATTTCACGCTTCAACATACTTGAAGTGCTATTTCAGCTCTCTTGCAATGTTTAGTGTTATTGCAGTAGCAGCTGAGAGATTACTTATACAAAACACAGTGCTTAAAATATCTGTAATTATCTTGGGATTTGTTTTTGTATACTGCAGAGCGCCGCACATTAATAAGAATCATCCGATTTCGGAGCGTATGGTACAGATTAATCGCAAAAGGCTAAGAATAACAATGATATTTATTGTACCGCTGTTTGAGATAGTTTTTTTATGGAATAAACATTATGGTATGATAGCCTTTTATGCGATTGTTATGGCAGTTTTGCTGTTTGCACTGGCAGAAAGCCGTCTTGGCAGTTATTTAGAAAAGTTATGATTAAAAAGGAGAGATTGAAATGGAATTATTAGTTAATTTACTAGAAAAATTTGCAATGCTGGGAGCAGGAGCAGCCTCTTTGTTTTTTTGTTATGAGCCTAAGATGCCAGAAAGTCTTATGAAGTAATATAGCTTACTCAAGCTTCAGACTGCATAATGGGGTAAGGAGTTCCTCTGTCTGAGATGGATATGTTCCAATATGGTTACTAAATATTCAGGATACTTGCCCTAGTTTTATATACTAATGAGAAAATTCATATGCTTGCTTCTGTTAGAGAAGAACGCAGAAAAAAATACGGAAATATCTAAGATATCGTGGGTAAAATTATACTTTTATTTGCAGCATGGACCTCTGAGTTCTAATTTTGTTGTGGTAATAAATACAACAAATCAGAGGTTTCATGCTATTTTTATGCTAAACACTGTTGAAATTTTTAGATACATATATACTTGAAATGCAAATAAAAATGTATATATTTGATATGTAAAAATAAAAATACTTTACTTTTTTATAATAAAGTGATACACTCATAATAGCGTGTTTAGACATATTAAGACAAGAGGTCTGAAGAGTGAGTAGTTGGTTAATTGAAATAGGTGCAAGTCTGATTGAAAGCTATATATTTTATGCATTTGCAGAAACTTTTTTTGAAAAGAAGGCTGACTGGAGGATAAAGTTTATAAGTATTTTTGTATTGGTAAGTATAGCCGTGGGCTTAAATAGTATCCGATTAGTTTCATATTTTAATGTGATTGCCACTATTGTGGGTATGGTACTGGGAATCATGATAGAATTAAAATTACCTTTTAGGTACAGCCTGTCTTATACATTATTTTATATGTTCCTTCTTCAACTAGTGGATAGCGTATTAATATCTATATGTGCATTGGTATTGGCGCAGCCGGATTTTATGACATATGTTATGCAGGCAGGGAAAATAAGAAGCATATTCTTGATTGTAGATAAGCTGATATACTTATGCCTTTATTTTGCAGTAAGAAAATGGATGACGAAAAATATGGATTTTATAAGACCTAAACATCTATTAATTCTCTCGGTTGGTGGTCTCAGTGGGGGATTTTTTCTAACAGAGCAGATGTGGAAACAAATTGACATGGATATAGCAATTTCATGGATTTTAATCATGATAGTTATTGCCCTAATCATAGCAGTAATGTATTTACATTTTGCAAAACAGCGTAACGAGGAAATTTTGGAATTTACCAATATGCGAAATGAGCTGCTGCAAAACAATTATAATAACCTGAAATCCTTGTATGAGGAAAATTCAAAATTATTTCATGATTTTAAGCATCATATTTGGGTGATGGAACAGTTGGCTGATAAGAATGATATACAAGAATTAAAAAATTATATAGCAGGTTTTGAACTTCAGAGCAGTTCTGATGGTACTGTATGTTATACGGAAGATTCTATAGTGAACTTTATATTAAATAACAAGATAGAAGAGGGAAAACGGCAAGGAATACATGTAGAGGCGAAGATTGATTATCCGGTGGCGGCTGGTATTTGTGCTAATGATATGACTACGATACTGGCAAATTTATTTGACAATGCAATTGAAGCTTGCAAACGTATGAGAGCGGTAAGGGAAGCATGGATTCGCATTCATATTAGAAAAAACGGAAATATGCTGTTGATCAAGTTAGAAAATAGCTGTCAAGAGAAGCCCTTATTGAAAGGTAAGCATTTTCTTACGGTAAAGACGGATAAAGCATTTCATGGCTGGGGATTAAAAAGCGTCCAAAGTGCAGCAGACAAGTATCAGGGAATTGTGAAATGTGAATACAATGAGGAGAATAAATGCTTTTGCACGCTGGTTAATTTGTTCATAAATAAGGAGTTATAAACGTAAGAGAAACCAAGGAGGAGATCATGATCAAGATAGCCATATGTGATGATGAAGAAAAAACTTTATTGGAAAATGAAACGAGTATAAAGAAGTATTTACAGGAAATTCACCAGATTGCGGAAGTAGTTACATACCAATCAGGTGAATTTTTATTGTATGAAATTAAAGAGGGTCTGTTTTTTGATTTGATTTTTATGGATATTGAAATGCCCAGAATCAGCGGTATGGAAATTGCAAAAATAATCAAGACGGTTTCTCCGGAAACACTAGTTGTGTTTATTACTTCTCACAGTGAATTTGCCATAGAATCTTATGAATTGTCTGTTTTTCGATATATTCCCAAAAATAAAATCAAGGATAAACTACATACCGCATTGCAGGATGCTGTTTCCCACATTAATATGCAAAAAGATAAAAGTTATCTGCTCGTGACGCCTACACGCTATGAAAAGATTCCATATGATTCGATTCTTTATGTGAGAAAGGAAAGTAAAAATACGGTATTTGTTACTTGGCGCGGGGAAATTTATGTAAGAAAGCCCTTGCATCAGGTATATAAAGAACTGGATGATAAACTATTTGTATATATTGATAGAGGCTATGTGGTGAATTTAATGCAGATTATTACTTTAACAGAGAATGAAGTAGTCATGAAAAATGGTATAGAATTACATGCCAGTAAAAAGCGATTGAGAGACTTAAGGCTTATGTTGACGGATTTCTGGGGAAAACGGATATAGTATGTTTTAAATTAAGGCAGTAATGGAAAAAGGTAAGAGGAACAGATAGGGCTGTTGCTTTCTTTAGGAAACTCTTTGGAAATATTAAGAAAAATCTTCTTGACAAACCACATAAAATGTATTATTGTACTAAATGAATGATACAAAAAGAAATATTTGTATTTTGTCAAGTGCGAGGAGGAAAGAAATGAGTGCTTTAATTGACATTCGGAATATCTATAAGATATACAATCCGGGAGAAAATGAAGTTCGCGCACTAGATGGCGTGAATTTATCAGTTCAGCATGGAGAGTTCGTGGCTATTATTGGTCAGTCTGGTTCTGGAAAGTCTACACTGATGAATATGCTTGGGTGTTTAGATGTTCCAAGTGCAGGACAGTATTTTTTAAATGGAGCTGATGTGTCTCATATGAGAGATGATGATTTGTCGGATATCAGAAACCGTGAGATTGGTTTTATTTTTCAGGGCTTTAATCTGATAGCAAACCTAACTGCTATAGAAAATGTTGAACTGCCATTGATTTATAGAGGAATCGGCAAAAAGGAGCGGAGAGAATTAGCATTGGCATCTTTAGAAATGGTAGGTTTGTCCCATAGGTTGGACCACAAGCCATCAGAAATGTCGGGAGGACAGCAGCAGAGAGTTGCCATTGCAAGAGCCATTGCCGCTAAGCCGCCGGTGATTTTGGCAGATGAACCAACGGGCAACCTAGATTCTCGTTCTAGCAAGGAAATACTTGAAATACTGAAAAATCTTCATCGTGATGGGAGAACGGTAATTCTTATCACTCATGATAATGACATTGCGGACCAGGCGAAACGCGTCATTCGGATTCGTGATGGAAGAATTGAAGCGGATTATTTGAATGAAAAAAATGAGAGGGAGGAAGCATAAAGATGAAAAAGAAAGTTCAAGTAGAAGCCGCAGCCGGAGCTGTAGCGGCATCAAAGCAGAAAAAAACTATTAAGACAGGAAAGGTAGTGACTATAGCTGTTGTTATTACTGTGGTGGCATTGTTTATTTTTTCAAAAATATTAGGTGCGGTTACACCGGAGCCGGCACAAACGGTTACCGTGGCAGAGGCACAGATACGGGATATTGATGAAACGATAGATACCAGTGGTTTTATCGAGAGCAGCAATGAGAAAACATACTTTTCTCCAGTAAGTGCTGTTGTCAGTGAATGTAATGCTGAGTTAGGTGCTATAGTAGAAAATGGTGCGCTGCTGTTAAGTTATGATGTGACAGATTTAGAAATTGCAGCTAAACAGGCAGAATTGACAGATAAGGCAGCACAAAGCGGATACGCCAATACACTGCAGGCAGGAAGCGAAAGTGAAGCAAAGCTTGCAGAATCCACTACCAATGTAGCAAAATATGAACAATTAGTTGCAAATGCAGAAGCAGATGTGAAGTATTTAAATACTAAGATTGCAGAATTCAATCAGGAACTTACGAAATTAACAGGCACCGGTGAAAATCTTTCGGAAAGTGCTCTGAAACGGAAAGGTGAACTGGAAGATGCCATTTTCATTCATCAGCAGCGTTTAGAAAATATGCAGAGTGAACTTACAAAATATAACAGCAAGCTGGCAGAGTATCAGGGCGAAAAGACCAGTGCAGAAGCAGGAAAATTAAGCGGCAATGCAAAAGCACAGATTGCGGCAGAAAAAGAATTATCCGAATTGAACAAAACAAGTGCCCAGAAGGATCTTGAGCTGGCAAAAGCAGGTGTGACTTCAGAATTTAAAGGAATTGTTACAGATGTGCAGGCTGTAAAGGGCGGTATGGCAACAGAAGGAGCTGCATTATTCACTGTGGCAGATATCAGTAGTGTTAAGATATCTGTGAATGTTTCAAAAAACGACTTAGGAACATTAAAAGAAGGGCAGAGTGCAGTTGTGACGATTGCGGGAAAAGAATATGAGGGAACGGTTTCAAAAATCAATCGTCAGGCAGCAACAAATCAGCAGGGAACTCCTGTAATCACTGCAGAAGTAACAGTAAATGAAACGGATGGAGACATATATCTTGGAATCGAGGCAAATGTAGTGATTCATACTGTAAGTGCTTCAGGTGTGGTAGCCATTCCTGCACAGGCATTGAATACAGGCAGTGACGGAGATTTCTGCTATGTGGTAGTAAATGGTATCGTAGAAAAAAGAAATGTAACCATTGGTGCCAATGACGGTGAATATATGGAAGTAGTAGAAGGCATCAAGGAGGGAGAAGAGGTAATTACCGTAGTAACCGGTGATCTGACAGAAGGCATGCAGGTTACAACAATAAAAGATGATATGCAGGATATGGCAGAAGAATAAAGGAGAGAAAGCTATGGCACAGTTGAAAGAATATGTGAAAATGGCATTGGATAATATTCGTGCCAATAAGGGTCGTTCCATTCTTACCATGCTGGGTATTATTATCGGTATTTCTTCTGTTATTATGATCATTTCCTTGGGAAATGGTGCTAAGGGACAGATTTCAGATGAGTTGAATGGCATTGCGGGAGGCCAGATTTACATTTATCCCAACAGCAGAGATGAGGGTCTGGAAAATCCCATTGATGCTGCAGATATTACGGCGATAAAGGAAGAAGTGGAACATGTAAAGGCAGTGTCTATTGATGATATGATGTACGGAGATACTTCCAGCAGCAAGGGCGAGTTTGAAGTATACTTTGATTTGGGAACAGAGGATTTAAAACATGTTTTAAACACAGAACTAAAGTATGGGAATTATTTTACCCAAAGTGATGTAAATTCAGGACACAACGTTTGTGTCATTGATGAAACCAGTGCAGTGACCTTATTTGGAACCAGTGATGTAGTAGGAATGTCGGTAGAAGTGACCTTATATGGTTACACGAGAAGTTTTCGAATTGTTGGTGTGACTGCTGTGGCAGATGGTGATTTTTTTTCAATGAGCTATGGAAGTGACGTGGTAAGGTTAGAGGCTCCATACACAGCAGCAGATTCTGTAATCGGTTATGAACGTGAGAATTTTGATGCTGTCTATGTAGTGGCAGAGGAACCTCAGTATTCTAAGCAGGTTGCCCAGGATGTGATCAGTTTGTTGGAAAAACGACACAAATGTGTAGGGCAGGACGCATATTTAATGCAGAGCTTTGAGGATCAAATGAGTTCTGTAATGATGGTTCTTGATATGGTAACTTATTTCATCGTATTAGTTGCCGCTATCTCATTGTTGGTAGGTGGCATTGGTGTTATGAATATCATGCTGGTATCCGTTACAGAGCGAACTAGAGAAATTGGTATTCGAAAGTCATTAGGGGCCAGAACAAAATCTATTATGATGCAATTTCTGGCAGAGTCAGCCATTATTACATTGATAGGCGGTATAATTGGTATTCTCCTGGGCGTGGGCGGTGCTTATTTAGTGTGCATAGTTGCGCCTATTTCACCGCGAATCAGTATCAGTACCGTAGCAATTGCTACAATATTCTCCTCAGCGGTAGGAATTTTCTTTGGAATCTATCCGGCGAGAAAAGCGGCTAAGATGAGTCCAATCGAAGCGCTGAGGTTCCAGTAAGATCATATAACTGTTTTCTATATAGCAAATCAATAACATCAAAGTATCTGAAAAACCTTTGAATCGGAGTTTACTATTCCCATTCAAAGGTTTCTTTTAATCTCAAGAATCATAAAAAGCATTATTTAAAAGCATTGTAGCATAAAATAGGTATTGATACAAAATAATGTTGTGTTATACTTAGATTCAGAAATAACTGTTTATAGGCAGTAAAAAATATGCATTATGTTATATGATACATAGAATGGAGAGGAAAAAATGAAAATCATTGTATTAGCCGGAGGCACCAGTACAGAAAGAGAAGTATCATTAAATTCAGGAAAAATGGTTTGTAAGGCATTGAGAAACAAAGGTCATGAAGCTGTGATGTTAGATGTATTTATGGGATATGAGAGTGATTATCCTATGGAATTGTACAATACCCAGACAGATGTGGATAAAGAAGCGGCAGCTTTAAGCGGCAGAATGGAAGAAGTAGAAAAGCTGGCAAAAGAAAGAAAAGAAAGAAAAGAAAGTTTCTTTGGGCCAAATGTACTGACACTCTGCAAAGAGGCAGACATTGTATTTATGGCGCTTCACGGGCAGAATGGAGAAGACGGAAAGATTCAGGCAGCTTTTGACTTGCTTGGAATTCCTTACACCGGTGCTGGTTATCTTGGCAGTGCGTTGGCAATGGATAAGGGATTATCAAAACAGATTTTCCTTCATTATCAGGTACCCACTCCAAGGTCTGTATTATTTACCAGCCAGGCACCGGTGAAAGAGATGCCTTTTGCCAAAGGTGCGGTAGTGAAGCCATGCTGCGGTGGTTCCAGCGTAGGTGTTACCATTGCAAAAACACAGGCAGAATATGATCAAGCATTAAAGTCTGCATTTGCACTGGAAAACGAAGTGCTGGTGGAAGAATATGTCAGTGGAAGAGAGTTTTCCATTGGAGTGATGAATGGAAGGGCATTGCCTATTATCGAGATCCAGCCCTTGGAAGGCTTTTATGATTATACAAATAAATATCAGGCAGGCAAGACAAAGGAAACATGTCCTGCAAATCTTCCAAAGGATATTACAGAAAAGCTTCAGAGGGAAGCAGAACATGCTTATAGTGCCTTAAAATTACAGGTATATGCAAGAATTGACTTTTTGTTAGATGAGAATAATGATATTTATTGTTTAGAAGCCAATACCTTGCCGGGAATGACGGCG
The DNA here is from genome assembly GCA_949289145.1 of uncultured Eubacteriales bacterium. GTDB lineage: Bacteria > Bacillota > Clostridia > Lachnospirales > Lachnospiraceae > RUG11237. Next base: position 10,548 of record CASEML010000168.1, read on the forward strand.
ACAAGTCTGCTTCCTCAGGAAGCAGCAGCAGAAGGGGTTTCCTTTGAAGATTTATGTGAAAAAATTGTAAAAGACTCTCTGAAGGTAGACAGAGCATAGGGAGTGATAGATTCAAAAGTGTAGAAAAGGAGAAAAACATATGCATCTTACAGTTGCAAAGCTTGGAGAATTTTGTAAAGGAAAAGTTGTGGGAGATTCACAAAAGATCGTATCCAATATTACCATTGACAGCCGTAAGGTAACAGAAGGATCTATGTATGTTGCTATAAAGGGGCAGAGAGTAGATGGTCATAAATTTGTGGCAGATACCTTTGAAAAAGGTGCAGTATGTGCCTTGGTAGAACAAGTACCGGAAATAGAAGGAACATATATATTAGTAGAGTCCACTTTGCAGGCAATAAAAGATATTGCGGAAGGCTATCGGAAAACTTTAAAAGCGAAGGTTATAGGAATTACCGGAAGTGTGGGGAAAACAAGTACCAAAGAAATGGTGGCATCTATCCTAGAACAAAAGTATAAAGTAACCAAAACTTTAGGAAATTTTAATAATGAAATTGGACTTCCTCTTACAGTATTTCGAATTCGGGAAGATGATGATATAGCAATTTTGGAAATGGGAATTAGTGATTTTGGGGAGATGAGCCGTCTGACCAAAATAGCAAGACCGGATATTTGTATTATTACAAATATTGGTCAGTGCCATTTAGAAAATTTAGGCGACAGAGATGGGGTTTTAAGAGCAAAAAGTGAAATTTTTCAAGGATTGCAGGAAGATGGAATAGTTATTCTCAATGGTGAAGATGATAAGCTTCGTACCATAAAAGAGGTTCATGGTGTTAAGCCAAAGTTTTTTGGTTTAAAAGAAAATGGGGAAAACTTTGCAGTGGCAAAAAATATGCTGGATAAGGGCATGGAAGGGACAGAACTTACGATTTCCTATCAGGATGGAGAAAGTATTGATGTTTTGATTCCGATTGCGGGAGGTCATATGGTATATAATGCATTGGCTGGTGCGATTGCCGGAAAAGTATTGGGGTTAACATTGGAAGAAATTAAGGCAGGCATTGAAAGTTATCAGTCTATTTCCGGTAGAAATAATACCATTTGCACAGACAAGTTTACCATACTGGACGATTGCTATAATGCCAATCCCATGTCTATGAAAGCCGCCATTGATATTATTTCGAAATCCAAAGGAAGAAAGGTGGCTGTGCTTGGGGACATGTTCGAACTGGGAGAAGGTGAGTTGAAACTTCATGGGGAAGTTGGTGCACATGCAGGAAAAAATCAAATTGATCTGCTTATTTGCGTGGGGGAACGTTCAAAATTTATGGCAGAAGAAGCTAAAAAATATACAAACAATGTAGTGCTTCATTATCAAGATAGAGAAGAAGTGCTTGCCAAGATAGATACCCTTTTGAAAAAGGGTGATACTATATTAGTGAAAGCATCTCATGGCATGGGATTTGATAAAATTGTAGAACATTTGGCGAAATTATAAACGGTTTGACCATATGACCGGATAGATAGAGATGAGGCAGTGGTAAACAATATGACTCATAAGTGATAGGAAAAAACAACAGAGATTATGCCCTATGAATGTTCCATTGTTATGAATAAAAGGGGCTGTCGGTTAATACCGATTTTTAACCCCTGACATGTAGAGAAGAGACAATCCCAGAAAATTCGGACTTTTTTAAGACCTGAATTCTCCAGTGGACTGTCTCTTCCCTTTTGTAACCCTTATTTCAGGGCGCAA
>CASEML010000169.1 GCA_949289145.1 uncultured Eubacteriales bacterium
AGAAGCTTTTTCCTTAGAGCAGTAGAAACCTGTACATTCAAGAACAACGTCTACGTTTAATGCTCCCCAAGGACATTTGCTTGCATCAGCTTCAGCGTAGATTTTGATTTCTTTTCCGTCAACTGTGATGGAATCTTCTCCTGCTGTTACTGTGTCAGCCTTTTCATATTTACCCTGTGAAGAGTCATACTTTAATAAGTGAGCTAACATTTTAGGACTTGTTAAGTCGTTGATTGCAACTACTTCATATCCTTCTGCTCCGAACATCTGTCTGAATGCAAGACGTCCAATACGTCCAAAACCATTGATCGCTACTTTTACTGCCATCTTTCATTTCCTCCTAAAGCTTTTAAAAATTTTATTCTTCCCTGTCACTGTGACAGTGAATTACCATAAAACACGTTGATAGATTGTTAAAATTTCATCAACCTATTTCATTTTACCTAATTTGTTCCAAAAATTCAAGTCATATTTGGAATTATTTTTAGAAAACACGACACTTTCATAGTTTTTACACTTTCCAAGGGGTTTTATTCAAATATTTCGTTACTTTACACAAATAACCCGTACCTCTTTGTAAACACTTGTACAAATGCCTATTTTGCAGTATTTACAGGACATTTTCAGATTTCAAAACTAATTTTTTCTTTCATTTCAATTCAATTCAATATCATTTCATTTCTTTCTATTTTATACTATTTATTTTGTCTTAAATTTGTCCTCTATTTTACCTTTCCTATCTCATTTTTTAAAATCTTTTCTTTTACTTTGTTTTGATCTTCTGCCAAATCTACATAACTTTGTCTTGTTGTTGAAATGTCTTTATGCCCCATAACCAATGCAATATAATCTTCTTGGGTATCGTGTTCCTTTAATCTGGTTGCAAAAGAATGTCGCATCGCATGATTTGTAAAATATTCCTGTGACATTCTTTTTGTAATCGTATTGGTATGAGAAATCAAAACGTGACTATGTATAATATTTTGTCTTCCATTAAAGAACACTATAGTATCGTCCAGTCTTTTACATCGTTTTCCTGAAGTTTCTATAAATTCAAGTCTGCTTTTTAATGCTGCCTCAACAATTGGAAGCATTGGAATCATCCTGACCGAGTTTCTTTTTGGCCTACCTATGTATGGTTCCTTTCCATTCAAAAATTTCACTGCACTACGAACGTGAATTAATCCATTTTCAAAATCAATGTCCTCGAGCCTTAAGGCCGCCGCTTCAGAAATTCTCATTCCTGTATAAAACAAAACTACGTATAACTCTTTGTATGGATCATTTTTTTCATAAACATAGTTCAAAAACTCCTCCTGTTCTGATTCCGTCAATGCTTTCTGTCTTACATTTTCTTTTTTAGTCAATTCAATATTCTTCAACACACCTGTTGCGGGATTCTTTCGAAATGGATTATCCAAAAGTGCTTCTTCCAACGTGGTGTTTAATAAATGATAAGTATTTTTTACACGTCCTTCACCAACACTTTTAGCCATTTTGGAAAAGAATCGAATTACATCAAGCCGACTTATTTCTTCAGGTTTTTTCTTGCCCAATGAGTTTCTAATCCACGTATTCCACGCACTAATATATGTTTGCCTTGTAGATTCTTCTATTTTTCGCATTTCCAAACATATATCAAACCACTCATTTAATGTTTTCTTATTTTTTTCTACCAGTTTGCGACGTCCCTTAAACTTCAAATCTTCTAGAGTTCTTTTTGCCCTTGAAAGTCCCTCAACTGTTTCTGAAAAATTCTCGCCATGGTACATAAAACGTACTTTGTATTTGTTCGGTCCTACTTCGGTAATTCCCTGGGGAAGAACCCGCCCCTTACTATCATATCTTATCTTTGCCATATATGCTTCCTTTCCGAAAGAAATAAGAAGCAAATATATATTATTATACTATTTTTCAATATATATTGCAAACGAATTATTCATTTATGCTATCCAAATATTCATGGACTTTTACCACATTTATCATTTGTACATTGTCTATCCATACTTTAGCTTCTGCAGCTTTTGCAATTTTTTCCGCTGTTTCCCTTCCAAGATTCATGTATTTTGCAAATTTGGGCAATTTCATATAGTAAGTTGCCGGCAATTGCTTTGTTCTTTTTGATTCTTCAAGAAGCTGCCGCCATTCCTCTGTTATAGATTTTAATTCTACTAATAATTCATTGTTTCTTATTCCTTCCATAATCTTTTCTCCTTGCTATATTAATAACTATTTCCGTTTTTCTCCAAAACATTTTGATAACTATTACTATTTTGATACGTTCTCTCTTTCTATTTCTGCATAAGAAAAAGAGCCTGAATAATCAAGCTCCTTATAAAATACATATTCAATTATCGGTTTGAGTCTTTTCATCTTTCCCTTTAGAATCAAAATTTTTAAACAAGTCAACAATAGATGTATCAAATACATTTTTTACTATAAAAAATAATATGGCTATTAATTCTGCTATTATTGACGTTATGTAGAACTGAATGAAATCTATTATTCTTCCTATAATGGTATCTGATAACTGCAACCAGCTGGATGCTGCAATAATAATTATTATAATTAATACAAATCCATAAGTTGCTATAAACTGCCATTTCAAAATTTCAAATACCTTTTTTGTTAACTCTTTCTTTTGTGTTCTTTTTAATTCCTCATTCTGTTGCAATTGAGGTGCTAATACATTCTCGTATAACCTCTGTTTTGATGCAAATGCATCATTTATATCAGTTACTAACTTTACTTCTTCTAGTGGAGGTTCTTCATTATTTTGGAATAGATTAGTGTGATTTTCCCAAAAGTCACTATTTATCCTTTCTAATTCCTCGATATCAATTGTTGGTTCTTGAAAAGTTCTTTCACTCATTCTCGTAAACTACTGCTTGTCCATTTCTATTATAGTATGATACTCTTAAGTAATCTAAACGTGCCTCCATCACTGCAATAGATACTCCAAATATTCTTGCAAGATCTTTGGAATTTGGTACCATCATTTTTAAATGTTCTTTTGCTAACTGCTTCAATGGAATCAGTAATTCACCAGCAAAAATATCCGCATCCTTTTCATGTTGATCTTTCTTATCATCATCCAATCTAAATTCAATATGTAATTTGTTATTATCTTCAGAATGCAAACAACAATGGGCCAACTCATGTGCTAGTGTAAACCTTTTTCGATTAAGAGTATCATCTTTCCTATACAAAATCGCTGCTTTTTCATCCTTAGATAAGACAAGACCTAATACATCTCCATGATTTGCTCCTATTTCTTTTTCTATTTCCGAAAAATCCATAGGAATTGAGGCTATTCCAATATTTTCTAACAATTGCTTTATGTCTACTGGTATAGACAAATCCTTACCATACGTTTCCAACAGTTTTTCTGCCGTCATACCTCTTATCTTACTCAACGTTTCGCACATAATCTCACCTTCTTTTGTTTGGTTTGCTTTAAATTTAATCAGTTTTCCCACTTATATTATACCATATTCCTATAATTTCTGCATGTATATTAAAATATATATGCTAAGAAATACGAAAATATGTTTTTTATAATTATACATTAGAAAATTTCCTTCTACAATATTTTTTTGTAGAATTTCACAATTTTTTAAATATTTTTCTAAAAAATGTAGAAATCTAAAAAATTTAACAAGATTTATGATTGAAATTTTCATTTACAAATAGGAACAGTTCTCTATACAATTTACAAATACAATAAATATGTATTATATAAGAAACTTGATTATTCAGTTGTCAATGTACATTATTTTTTAATTGCTTTATTTGCTTATTCTTTTGTGTAATGTTATAATTATCTGGAACCTGTTTAACTTGCACAATCTGAAAGTTCCAAATTAATTACCAAAGTTAATTTTTGCAAGCTATTCAGGTTCTTTTTTTTGTACTTCTCTTACAAGTTTTAATAACTGTTTTTTTTTGCAGTGCCACCTGCAGCAAAGCTGCAGGCAGCCGGAACCTTATTTATTTTCTTGTCTGGTCCTCATATTTATATTCAGCATGATCGCCATCTTTTTGGAGACTTTCTTCTAATGCTTCTCGTTTTTCTCCGCTTTCCCAGTCACCGGTTAAAGTATCCAGATACTTATCTGAAATGAATCTTACTTTTTTCTGTTCCTGATTCTCTGGAAGTGCTTCATCTTTTGAAGAATCTACTAAATGTATATCTCCCGGAATATCCACTGTCTTCCCAAAAATATCCTTATATTTAATAATATAGGAAAATTCTTTTCCTGTTTTACGTTCATCATCCGTCATATTAGCCAGATTTTGTCTTACTGTGGCCACATTTACAATTTCAAAACTGCTTTCCTTATGGCCAATGTAGAGGTCATCATCCTGGTTTTCCTCATAAGCTTCATCTTCCGGATCAGAAATTAATTTTTCCTGATTGAATGGTCTTGAAAGAAGTTCTAAAATTCCATCCTCTGACAAATCTTTGGTATCATTCAGGAAGAAATAACGTTTTGGTGCCTTTCCATTCAGACTGCCATTTCCACTGTCACTTGCGCCTGGTGTTAATGTCGGTGCCGGTGTTCCGGATGGTGTTGCATCCTCTTCCAGTTCAGGCGGTGTATTGTATAAGATTTTTCCTTCATACGTTACCTCTTTTTTTCCCAAGTAATATGGATACATCCCTCTGGTATCTGTTACTTTATAGGTAATCCAATATTTTTTATAAACATCTTCCGGTTCTTTATTTTCGAAAAACGCTTCCGGGATCGTTGTATCCAGATAATCTATATCCTGCGGATCCTGAATTACCGTTCCATCCTCGTATTGCACCTTGACAATGTTTACCTTTGCAAATTGCCCATCTTCGAGATCATAAGCCTGCACAATCTCCCTCATATCTGCCATGGTTATCTCTGCTCCTTCGTAGCGGTCAAAATGGGTTTCCTGACGGATAGTGGTAATATTCGGAATTGCGTTCCAGAATGCATACAGGGTTACTGTCTTATCTTGCTCATCCGTAAGATTTACTACACTTGCCTCATCCTGGTATTGTATTCCGGTATCTTTGTTTTCATTGGTTCGTACCAATGTCCAGCCTAACCAGGCATATTGATATGCTGCATCAAACTTTGTATTATGCTTTGTACCTCTTTCATTCGCTGTGATTTTTTCATCGTCATGATAAAGAAAATCTTGATCAGTTTTTGTATAAATATTTTTATTAAGTTTCTGTGCCACATCATAAGTAAATTTCTGCACCGGCATGGAAGACTGTTCTACTGTTCCCCTTCCACCATCTGTTTTATCATTTTTACCAAAGGCAACATAATAAGTATTAGCTTCCCACTGAACATAAACTGTTTTATTTCCGGGTGTTCCCAGTGTTTCATAGCCTAATCTTGTTCCATTTTTAACGGCCATGCCCGGTGCACCATATTTATATCCGGTATACCACAAACTGTCAGAAAATCTCTGATGCCAACCTTTTAAAGAAGCTATGGGAATGTTTAAATCTCCTATTTTATTGTTGGTTATTACACTGTCCCAGACATATTCCATAGTAACTGTACCAGTTAATACTGGGCTATTGCTTGCCGCATGGGTGTTATTGTCTGCCGAAGGACGATTAACATCAAAAGTAATAGTGTAAGATTTTGCCTTCCATTGTGCGTACAAGTTTATAACTGCTCCATCTTCATTTACATTTGCCCCAGCTTTTTCTATAAACTGTTTTACAGTGCTGCTTTCCCTGTTTGAAAAATTTGCTCCTGAGCCATCTGCTTTGGTATTCCAACCGACAAATTCATATCCCGGAAGAAGACTTTGGGAAACATATTTTAATGCCATGTCCTTCCCGTAAGTAAGTTTTTGATCCTGCATTTTGCTCCAATCCTGGATTGCCGCTGTAGAGGCATTGTCATTGTTGGCATGATATTTAATAGTATATGTATTTGCTTCTTCCACTGCTTTTAAAATAACGCTTCGGTTAACCAGTGCTGTTGCCCCTTGCTTGTATGTATTCGAGTAATTTTTCCCCGGATAATTGGAGGCATCTGCATATTTGTATAGTTCACTGTTATCGGTTGTTACCTGCCAGGTCTTTTCTGAAGTGTAATGGTGTCCTTCGGTATTTCCGTTGGTTGGATAAGTAACATCAGAAATATTGGCAGCTTTGCCGTATTCCTTTTCAAATTTCTTTTGCCTGCTGGCATTATTTTTTTCAATAATCGTTCCGTCTGCTTTCTGATACTGGATGTAATATCGATAGGTTGCATAAAGAATCTTATCATTTCCAAAGCCCCAATTTACGATGCCTCCCTTACTAAATTCTCTCGCATTTTCGCCATTTATTGTCAATCTACTTTCTATTGCCAGCATATCCATCGTTTTTCTGGTTTCCGCAAATGATTTTCCGGCATTATTGATTGCCTGCTGTGTCGGATCAATCCATTGCACAAATTCATTTCCCATAAGGCTTGGTGCTTCATTTATCAGGGTAAATGTTTTATCTGGTGCAATCCCATGCTGACCTGCTGTCAATGCTGCTGTGTTAGTTCCGTCCTCGGCATCATAGTCTACATCGATAGTCCACATTCCTACCAGAGTAAGTTCTTCATCATTTTCTGCTACATAAGGTACTAGTTCCTGCACACTGGCAAGGTTTTTGAACACTTTTCCGGTATAACCATCTGTGTCAAATCTCTTTTCTCCCTTTGGTGTTTCTGTTTCTTCAAAAGTACCATCTGCTGTTAGCCAACGGACGCTGGTTAACTCTCCTGTGTTTTTATTCCAGTTTCCTATTGCAAGGCACCAGCCTATAAATTTTGCATTCTCATAAGAACCGACATCATAAATGCTGCCCTGACTTTCGCTGTCTACCTGCTGTTTCCCTATCTTATATTTATCAATGCCACTGGGTTCATTCCGTTCATACTTTATTGTGAATATAAATGCTTCCCACTGTGCTGTGATGCAATCCGTTACTCCTGCATTTGGTCCAAATTTATATGTTGTGTTATCAAGGAAACCATTGGTTATCTTTTTATTCCAACCAGTAAATCTGTACTTGTCCCTTTTCGGTTCCGGTATCTCCAACGTAGTTCCATACGCCTGGGTAAAACTCTGTACTTCCGTGCTTCCGTTCCATGTACCGCCATTTGGATCCGCCTGAAGCGTTGACTTATTTGGTCTGTAATTGATGTGGACAATCGTAGCTGCATTCACCACATAGAAACGTTCAATGGTGTTCCATTTTGTTGTCCCTGCACTTTGTGCTATGATATCACTGATATAGTATCCTTCCGGCTGATTCTTTTCTGCAAGGGAAAGACAGTCAAAGGTATCTCCTTTTTTTACGGAATAAACTTCCTTCCCCCTATACTGCTGCCATTTTTGTTCCATTTCAGACCATGTATAATATTCCACTGTCTGAACATATTCCGGTATCGGAGTTGCTGTCGGTTTTAATGTTGGGGTTGGGGTATTTGTAGCACCAATTTTTTTCCAGTTTGCTTTTAATGTAGTAGTTCCTGTCCCGGAAGCAGTACAGTGCGTATACTTCTTTGTACTGCTGTTATAGGTTCCATTCCCTCCCGTTCCATGAGCTACTGTCCAACCATCAAAGGTATAACCACTCCTTTTCGGTGTATTTATATTCGTGCTACTTCCACAAGTTTTTGTGGTTAGTTCTTTCGCTGCTGTTCCCGCTATGGTTTGCCCATCATTCTTAGTATAAGTTCCACCATTTGGATTGATTTTTAAGGTTTCTTTTCCCTTATTAAAATTAATGGTAAGCTTACCGTAAGAATAATTTCCATCACCATTATAGTCTGCCAAACCACAATTATAGGAGTTACACTGAATATAACCTACAATTCCAGTAGCACCATTGTGTGCATTTAGTTTATTATTAATAGTTGCACATGAACCGCTGGCTTCTGCATTATTTTCTTCTGCCATCTGACTGACCAGACTCAAATCTTTCGGATCATTGGGAGCAATCAGACACAATCGCCCATTTTCTGTATTGCTCACCGACTGACTTATTTGGTACACATGCTTGTCCATGTTAAATTTAATTTTCACCTGCACCCCACTCCAACCTTGCGAATTGCTGCTTGGACCATCATGACGTAAAATCAGCTCTTCAAAGGATAGGTCAAAGTATGCCTTATCATCCGAACCATTGCTGTCGAGCCGTACGGCCTTCCACTGTGGTTCTGTTGCAGACGGTGTTGCAGTACTGCCAATTTTCGTTATTTTTGTTATGCCACCCACTGCCGGCTCCAAATTTTTTACATTATACACATATATCATATAGGATACTGTATAACCATCTCCGTTTAGGGTAACACTAAAATTTCCTGTTCCCTGGCTGTATGCATTTACCTCCGGTTCTAATACTTCTCCTTCCAGTTCCTGTGGAACAGAAGGTGTTGATGCTGTAATCTCCTTTACTTCTGCTTTTTGCTTTTCATCTTCCTGTACTACCGTTTCCCGCTTGGGCTGTGCTGCCTGAACTGGATTTCCAGGTAATACAGAATCCATGGTATTGACTACCATAAGTGCTGCAAGCATTGCAGCCACAGTTTTCTTAAATCCTGCTTTTCGCATTGTCGTTTCTCCTCTCTCTAGTCGTTATTTTATTCTTTTCCCCTTTTTGTATGGGAAAAGGAGCCTGAATAATCAAGCTCCTTATACAATCAACGTTTATTCTTCAATTGTCCATGTATCGTTTTTCAAATCATGACGTGCAAAAAATGCTATTTTTACTGGTAGTCGACAATCTTTGTCTTCAAAAATAAAGAAATCTCCCTGTACACTGCCGCAGTGCGGGCACACATGAATTGCATAGGGTTTATCTATCATAGAAGTTTTCCTATAATCCATGTTTATTCCTAACCTTTCTGCAAATTCTGCATATGATTTTGGCTTATCCCATGTATTATCACAATATTCACCCGGTTGTGTATGTTCTAAATTTCTAGGTGGTTTTGGAAATGGCTGTAATATATCCATTGGCTTCTTACACTTAAAACACGGATAGCCACTTCGTACTTCCATAAATATTCTCTCAATACCTTTATTTTCATATACAAGCAGCTCTTTTGGAATCCAGTCTGCCACCAATTCCAATTCATCTGTCAACGGAAGATACCAAGTCTTTTCATCATCATACCATCTAGCTCCACTCTGCTTTGCTAACTCTTTTTCCATAAATCCTACATTCAATTTAATTCCCAAAATGCTCATATGTTTTCCTCCACGTTATCTTTATATTTTTAAGCACTATAACTACCATTACTCCTCAATTGTCCATATATCATTTTCCACATTATGCTGTGCAAAAAATGCTATTTTAACCGGTAATCTACAATCCTTATCTTCGAAAATAAAATAATCTCCCTGTACACAGCCACAATGGGGACAAACATGAATTGCATAGGGTCTGTCCACCATGGAAGTTTTCCTGTAATCCATGTGTACTCCCAATCTCTCTGCAAATTCTGCATACGATTTCGGTTTATCCCATGTATTATCACAATATTCACCTGGATATGTATGTTCTAAGTTTTTAGGTGGTTTTGGAAATGGCTGTAATATATCCATTGGTTTCTTACACTTAAAACACGGATAGCCACTTCGTACTTCCATAAATATTCTTTCGGTTTTTCCGCCTTCATATATCAGCTGTTCTTTGGGAATCCAGTCAATTATATATTCCAAGTCTCGTATTACAGATGCCCGCCGTAACTTTGTATTATAAAATGGTAAATACCGTTGGTCTGCTTTTCTTCTTATTCCCAACTGTTTAGCATTATGTTTATCACTTTGTCTTATTATATTAAGCTTTATACCAGACCGCTCTATAGAACTTGCCCCCGTTCCCTCAAGTGCCTCTGCCGAGAACCATCTTCTAACATCCAATAACTGTATTTCATAATACTTATTTCCTAATTTTGTACAATAATCTTTATCAAGCCCAAAGGGGAGATACCACGTTTTTTGCTCTTTACTCCATCTCGCCCCATACTGCTTTACCAGTTCATTTTCATCAAACCCAACATTTAGCCGGATTCCTAAAATGTTCATGTGTTTTCCTCCGCTATCTTACCTTTATTTTTTTTACACCACTATAGCTGCCATATACTTTCTTTCCGTTTACTTTACAATAAGCTCTCACCTTGAAATAGTAGGTTTTTCCTTTTTTCAGGTTCTTTTTCTTATAATTTACAGTTTTTCCATTAGTAATGGTTTTTACTGCCTTATATTCTCCGTTTCCGGATTTCATGTATATTTTATAACCATCAGCGTTTTTTACTTTTTTCCAGCTAAGTTTTACCTCCTTTTTATATATCTTCTTGCTCTGTTTTTTTACAACAGGCTGCTTCACACTTTTAATACTTGTTTTTGCTGGTTTAACAACTTTAACGCTTGGTGTTGGTGTTACTCTTTTGGTGACTACCGGTTTACTGGTTGATGCTGCTGGTATTTCTGTGACCTTTGGCATATTCGGAGGAATTTCTTCCGGCTCAGGTGTTACCGCAGTACATGTTGGTATCACTGTTTTTGTTGGGATTGCTGTTGGTATCGGTGTTAATACAGTTGTATCAATTGCCGGTGTGATCAGTTCCCATTCTGCCTCCTCACTGTCCCATTCTCCCGATTTCAGAATTTCTATCTGGACTCTTTTTTCTTCAAGAGACTGCTTCGTCAATGTAACTTTGAAATAATCTGTATGTTTTACAGTTAGTTCTAAATTTTCATCCTGCGTATGATATTCAAAACTAAAATAACTGATTGATGGTGCATAGTAACCCATTCTTCCATCAATTTCAATGATCGGACCGTAATGATGATTTATAGGACTCTCTCCATCTTTTCTCAATATATTAGTTTCTAATGCACGATACGAACAATCACCATATGTTGTATTTTCCGGATATGCTTTTTGGTTTATGGTTACATCATATTGATTATCCACATGGGAGTCATAATCATATTCCATTATTCCGGTAGAGCTATACTCAAAGCGTTCAAAATCAGGGTAGTCATACTTTACTGTAAAATACCGGTAATTCCTTGCATATTCTACAATAGCCGAATCCAACGGAGCTTCCAGAACCATGTTGGAACATCCGCCTCCAAAGCAACCTTTTGTAAAGTTATACAAATCATATCTTGGATTTCCAGCTTCAAAGTTCACTACACTATATCCAGCTCTAATCTTCTTTAAATTGGTACATTCCAGCGTAACTCCATAATTCATTGTTGTTACGCAATCCGGTATATTAAGTTCTTCCAGTGGACAACCGGCAAACATCCCACTTCCCAAGGTAGTCATTCCTTCTTCCGGCAGTGTTATGTTTTTTATTTTACAATTGTAAAAAGCACATTCTGTGTTCCATTCCTTCACAGTTTTAGGCAGAATGACTGTTTCAAGATTACTACAGTCACGGAATAACGCACAGCCCATTTTCTCAACGCCATCTTCAATAGTTACCTTTTTAAGATACTTGCAATTCCAAAAAGCATCATCCCCTATTTCCTTCACATTCCTCGGAATTACAATTTCCTCTATGGCACTAGATGCAAAAGCAGAATCCCCAATATATTCTAGTGTAGATGGAAGGACAATTTTGGTTGCATATTCACCCTCGCCTTCATTCCAACGGGTTCCATAACCATCAAATTCATTGTCTTCAATCCTCGTAACTCCTTCCGAAATATATAACACGCCATCAATAAGCTTTGATACTTCTTCTTCTGGTTCCTCCAGTACTGTATTTACCTTGACCTCGTATTCTGCAGTCTGTTCGTTATCAGCTGCATTTATTTCCAAGCCACTTAAATTGCTTATTGTTAACGTCACGCTTAATGCAATACTAACGATTCTTTTCTTCATAATCTTTCCCCTCTTTTATGGTTCACTTCATCATTTCATATCTTTTATTTTGTAGATGATAATACAACTTTTTCAAATTATTTTGAATACTTTTACAAATTGTATAGTTATATTCTCTATTCACATCACTATAATACCATTTATTTCCATATTCTTCAAGAAGTTTTGTAATGTTTCTTGTTGATTGTATAAGGAACTTGATTATTCAGTTGTCATGGTACACTTGTTTTCTCTTAGCCGCTCCTGCAGCTATCTTTCAAATCCGGTGCCCGGCTACGCCTGGTTGATTTATTGTTTTTCATCTTGTATTCTCCTGATATTGTGATAATTATTCCTGTTTTGGTACGTTCTCTTTTTCCGGATTTTGACATAAGAAAAAGAGCCTGAATAATCAAGCTCCTTATAAAATCAACGTTCTAATTCATTTTTAATTCTTTGTTTCTTTTTTTGTTTTTTTACTTTCTTTCTGTTTTCTTGCTGTTCTTTTTGATTGGAAACGTGGTTTTCTTTTATCAGACATCGTTTCAGCCAATGACCATTTTCTAGTTCTCTCATGTATACGTTTTTCCCTTGTCTATAGGATGCTATTTTCGTAAAAAAGATTGTGTTATCATAAATTTCAACATTATCACACATTGGAATTATCCTTTTTAGATTATCCATAGACTGATCATATCTTCTTCTAATATCGCTTTCTTCGATTCCATGCCCACCATTCAACACTCTGCCTCTAACTCTGTCTATTGCCAGTTCTACATTTTGAAGCCCTACATAATACAGTTCTACCGTATAACCCATTTTCTTGGCTTTCATTATATTATTAATTACGCTATGCCCTGTAAGTGTTGTTTCTTGATTGAAGGTTATTCCTTGCTCCATACATTCCTTAATCTTAATCGCTGCCTGTCTCATCGCATGCATTTGATCTGCAGTATTTCTCCAATCACCAGAATTAGCTTTCAGCATTTCATCTGAATTTACTCTCACCATATTATCAGTTTCTTCGTCTTTAATTTCACGGTAAAAAGTTGATTTTCCAGCACCATTTACTCCTGCAAATATAATATACTTTTTCTCCATTAGACATCCCCATTCTCAAGCAATGCCTTTTGTTTTTTTTGTAAGAAGAATTCAGACACCCTTACAAAAAATTCTTTTTCATCCTCATCTGCGATATCTCCAATCGCCCTTTCGATACTTAAGGATGGTTCAAATATTTTTTCGCACTCCTTGTATAATCTGTGTATTTCTTGATTTATCATACTTTTTCCTCCATACCATTCTCTGTTCGTTAAATATTCACTGTTTGATTTTCCCACCAAAATTACATCCTTACATTCTTAAGCAGTTCTTTTTGTTTCTACAATTAGATTATCATTTATTTCCATATTCTTCAAGAGGTTTTTAATGTTTCTTGTTGATTTCATAAGGAACTTGATTATTCAGTTTTCAAGGTGCAATTATTTAATCACCAATTTTTCTGCATAGAAAAACTGCACCCTTTCGGGTGCAGCCTTATGTATTATCGTTCAAATTCTTCTTCTCTATCATGCCATTTTTTCTCTTTGTTTGAAGTTTCTTTTTCCAGCTCCATTTGCAATTCCAGATTTTCTCTCTTAAGCATATTATTCTCTTTCACAAGATTCTTAACCATCAAATTAAGTTGTTCATAACGTATTTCAAAATCTGACAATCCCTTAATGCAATCCGATATCGCTTGTCCCTCTTTTGACAGATTTTCATATCTATACTTAGCAGCTTCTTGTTCTCTGATGATTTTTTCATTGATTCCCGTTATGCCCTCACTGATTTTTTCATGATTGCTTTGTATTCTTGCTTGCATTTTTTCTTGATTTTTCAGTATTTCAACATGTTCTTTCCGTAATTGTTCCTCACCTCGATTCAATACTTCATGCCCTTCTTTTAGTTCCCTCTGATTCTCAATTAAATCACCGTGTCTTTTCTTAGTTGCTACTTTCCAGGATGCAATTGCCCCTATAAGTGCCCCAACAATCGGACCTGTTGCGGTTTGAAGAATCGGTAATATCATTTCTAACATTTATTTCCTCCAAATAGATTTATTTTGTCTTATATATTAGTATAATATTTTATACTTTTCAACAAATTTCTCTATTGTGGTTTAATGTTTTTGATTACTTATAGTACTCGTTAATTTCTTCCAATTCTTTTTCATCCGCAATCTTATCCCACTTTTCATTGAACTCGACAAAAAGCGTAAGTGACTTTTTACCAAAAGATATGTCAATTATTTTTAAATCATACATATCTTTTGGAAGAAATCCAAACTCCCCCTTCCAGTATGTCTTATGATTCCCAGGTTTTATAAAAACTTTCATAAAACGACTGCATATCCTTTGCAGTTGTAATAGCGTTACTCCTTCTGCTTCTGGCAATTGTTCTAAATATGGTTTGTTGACATTTAAATAATCTTTCAAATTTATTTTCTCCTTCCTTACATACATAAGGCTCTCTATGCAGTTGTCATGGTGCAATTATTACTTATACCTACTATTGGCTCTACGGCATCCCTTCCAGGATTACCGTAGAACGTTTTTCTATTTTTCCGATACGTCCATTTATGTAATTAAATTCCGCAATCACCTGGACGTCTAGCAGTCCTTTTTCGCAGTCTGCCTCAATCACATTTACATCCACCTTCGAATCTGATGTAATCTGGCGAATGATACATGTCCTGACCATGTCTGCCATTAATCTGTTTTTTTCTTCCTTTTCCGTTTCGCTCATATCTTCGATATGGGCAAAACGCTTATCGTTCATTACCACACGCATTGTTTCAGAACAAGCATTATCTGTTGCCCGCTCTATTTCATTTGCTCGAATTGTCTTACTTTCAATAGAATTCTGAATACTGACAGTTAAAAGCATAACCATAATTGTTAATACTATTTTTAATGCTGCTTTCAATCACGCCACCTTCTTATGGTGCTGGTGTTACAACACTTCCACCAACTGCACTGTTTGCCTGAGATGCAAAATTGCTAACTGTTGTATTTACATAACCTTTAATACTCTCGCCAAAAGGACTTGCAAATACGATAAAAATCCCAATAATAATCGCTGCTACTACTACTAAACCATACTCTTCTAAAAATGCTTTCATCTTTTACCTCTTTCTCTTACTTTTAATGTTATCTGTGTTTTCTGTTCCTTAAATTCCCCCTACATTGTCCTCACCCCCTTTAAATATTTATTTGAATTAAAATAATTCTTTAGCCACCTTTTTAAGCGCCTTTTCATTAATAAAATCTTTCCAGTCTCCTTGTACGGAATCATATGCTGCTTCAACATCTCTTACACAAAATAGAAATTCTCTATTAAATATGTTATTAAAAATCTCCATGTTACCATATTTTAAAAACATTGTGTGACCAAAACCATAATCCATCTTATTTTCCAAATCCAATGGTGTGTTCAGCAGCATTGCACATGGGATACTTATTCCATAAGTTTTCATATTTTCGAATAACACTATATCCTGATATTCCGACAAATATATTTTTTCATCTTCCAAGGTTGCAAATGCATAGCCCTTAAATTTTTCCAATTCTTTGTTCCAGTCCGGTACTTCAGTCTCGTAAGCAGGTATTAAAACTCCATACGCTAATTGCAATGTATTTTCGTCTTTCGGTTCAACCACACAATATGCTGGTTGCTTTTCATTTTCTGTTTTATTTCGCATCCAATCATCAAAATGCTGGTATTCTTCAGCATCGAGTATGATGAAATGTTCTTCTATTTTCAGTGCAGCATATTGCCTTTCTTCTCTTATACCATTATTACAAATTTTGCATGTACAATCCTTTGCATGTATATCCTCCATATCTTTCACCTCGCATAACCATCTATTTTTATTGTTTTTTTTAAGTTTGAAAATGGAATCGAATAATCGTACTCCAAAGTAACATAATAATATTTTATATTTTCATATAACGTGGTTGACGTAACTGTCATTCGGTAGCCCGCTTTTTCTGCTCTGCTTATACACTCATTTACAACTGCTACATTGCCTGCAGATGCTTCTATCTGTGCAATGGCATTGGAGTGATAATTCCTTGCTGTTGAGTTTTGAAGACTGACGGCAAGATAAAATGTAAATGTTGCTATTAGAAAAAGAACAAGAATACAATCAATCCATGCCTGAATTGCGATTTTCATTTTCATTCCCCTCCTGCTGCTTCATTTTGGCGTTCCACTCCATTCGGAAGATAATCTACCAAAACAATGACACTTTCTTCTGCGTTCAGTCCACTTTCACCCTCAATAACATATTTAATTACATACCTTCCTGTGGTAGTTATATCCGGTTCCGTTAATCCTGATTGCTGCTCTGCACCCGCTTCTTCATCATAAGGATAAACCTTTATTTTATCCTTAGTAACTTCTTTTACTGTTGGTAACCCATTTTCCATAACATATTCATAAGCTTTCACTCCTTCTAGGGCTTCTTCTCGGCTCAATCCGACCGCCCCATCCTTTCCTATGTAATTTTTTTTAATTGTGAAATTACATAAACCCTCAAAATATGGATAATAACCTCCTTCTGCAAGAGCTAACAAATCTGCTTCCATATTTCCTGTATTTTCCGGAACTGTTACTTTGTTTTTTCTTGCCTGTTGTCCCATGGATACAAAGGATGCTATTACTGCCACTGCAATTACTACTCCAATTACTACTTTTCCATACGCTCCTACACTTTTCCTCATTTTAACCTCCTGTTATGTTGCCAAAAGAAACATCATATTAACAGCTTCGAACACATTCATTAGCACCGGAATGGCTTTCATAAGAATCATTAAGGTTATACAGTAAACTGCTACAAGACCATATTCTTCAACTACTTCTTTCATTTTCATTCGCCTCCTAAATCACAGTAAACTGGTTTAACAGGTTTATTAGAAATTCAATTAACATACCGCCTACAATACCTAAAAATACACTTAAGCCATATTCTTCTAAAATTTCATCCATACTTTTTCCCTCTACATAAGCTGCGTTGCTTCTAAAAACCTTTGAACAAAACACCACATGTCAATAAGAAGCTTTCCACCAC
>CASEML010000170.1 GCA_949289145.1 uncultured Eubacteriales bacterium
AAGGGCATTCGCCCTGGCGAAGCACAGTTATGGATTAGGACTTGTGGTTACCAAACGTGGTGAAACAACAAGAAGTTCCATCGCATTATCAATTCTTGCAATGAACCTGGGCAAAATCCTGGCTGGTTCTTTGCGCCATTTGTTGATATTGATTTTTTCAATGTGCAGGCAGCGTAAAAATACGCTGGCATTTATACAAAACAAGTACTATGCTAATTTAGCAGCTTGTTGAGCATACACTAAATAAGTTTAGAGAATTTTTCGCAGAGTATGATAGTAATTATGTGCTGATTGGTGGTACGGCATGCGCTATTATTTTCAACGAAATAGGAGAATCTTTTAGAGCTACAAAGGATCTGGATATTGTTCTTGTTGTTGAAAATATAAATGATGAATTTGGACGAAAATTGTGGGATTTCATTAAAAATGCCGGATATGATGTGGAATTTGGTTAGGAAAAGAAAAGTTTTTATCGTTTTAAAAATCCGAAAAATAATGATTTTCCAAAGATGATTGAATTGTTTTCGCGTAATCAAAATGTTTCTTTACCAGAAGGCATTCACTTAATTCCCATTCATGTTTCAGATGAAATATCAAGCTTGTCAGCTATTTTGTTAAACGATGACTATTATCAGCTTATGATAAGAGGCAAAGGTCGGTTCACAACATCCTAGTATCGAATCATGGTGCAAGTTCCGATATAATGGCAGTATAAGAAATGCAAAGGAAGTGAGAATGTGCGGATAGCGATATGCGATGATGAAAAGAACATTCGGGAGTTAATAGGGAATAAGGTGGCGAAGCAGTACCCAGAGGCGGAGATTGTGTTCTTTCAGTCGGGGGAAGAACTGCTTTTATCAGATAAGCATGTAGATATTCTGTTTTTGGATATTCAAATGTCAGGCAGAGATGGTATGGAAACAGCTAGAGAACTTCGTAAGAAGGACAAAAGCGTGATACTTATTTTTGTGACAGCTGTGGAGGAATATGTATTTCAGGCGTTTGATGTAGGTGCATTTAACTATATAGTGAAGCCGATTGATGATACGAAGTTTGTTGATATACTTTGCAGAGCAGTTGATGAATGGCATTCACAGGATACGAATGTGAGGGAGCCGGAAGCAAATTATGTGATGATCAATAATGGTGGGGTTCACACAAAGGTAATTATAGAAGATATTGTCTATGCAGAGGTGTTCAATCGTAAGGTGGTTATTCATAAGCTGGACGATGAAATTGAGTATTATGGAAAAATGTCTGACCTTGAAGCAGTAGCAGGGGACAGTTTTTTCAGACCTCACAGGGCATATCTTGTGAATTTTAAGTATGTGGAGAAATATGATGCCACCACCATTTATCTGGAAAAGGGAACTGCTCTTATGGCAAAGCAGAATTACCCGGACTTTGTAAAAAAATACATGAAGTACAATCAGAGGAAAGGGTAGTTGCTTATGGAAAATATAGAAACTTATTGGGCAATAGCAAATAAAACAATAGCTATCATCAATATAATAATAGAAGGCTGGCTGGTTTATCGGTTTGTAAAGCCATTTATAAATAGAAAATCATACTGCGTAGGAATTAGTTATTCATTGGCAATGCTTGTGTTTTACCTTGTACCACAGGAGATGAATTACCCGTATCTGTTGGGGATTTTTGTGGCTTGGATTACGATGTGTCTGACAGAGAGAAAAAAGATTAAGCAGAAAATCTTTTTAGCGATTTCCATGTACTTGATTCGTTGGATGGTTTATGGTGTGACATTGGTACTTAGGGATATTATGTTTGCTCTGTTTATTAACACACCATATATGCTTACGGAACCGATAAAACAATTGATAGCATATATCGTTGTGGAGCTGATTTATTACAGTGTTGCCATAATTGTAATGTGGCTTGTAATTAAGCTGATTCATAAGGTGTATGTGAATAAAAAAGAGGATATATCAGGGAAAGAATTGATATTACTTTTTGCAACTCTTTTGACGGTAATGGTAGGATATTTTACATTTAATTTCTTTTCCAATGTGTATGTGGAAGATACGGGAAATTATGTGTGGAATGTTCATCCGGGATACACTTTTTTACGGGTGATATATCAGATTGTTTCTTTTGCTGCTATACTTATCGCAGTTATTATATATCAGAGGATAAAGGAAAAACAGCGAGAGGAAAATGTGAATTTGCTATTGGCAGAGCAGATAGAAAACACGAAACAGCACATCAGTGAAGTAGAAAAGCTATACGGAGATATTCGGGCATTAAAGCATGATATGGGCAATCATATCACGGTATTAGAAAATCTATATTTAAAGAAAGAAACAACAGAGATTGAAAAGTATCTGGCAGAACTGAAATCGGCATGGAGTGAGAGTGTGGCGGAAATTAAGACCGGAAATCCTGTTACTGATGTGATTTTGACGCAGAAGCAGAAAGAAGCAGAGGAAAAAGGAATTGATTTCAGGTGTAAGTTTATGTATCCAACGGACACAGGTATCAATGCGTTTGATGTCAGCGTAATACTAAATAATGCCATTACCAATGCGTTTGAAGGGGTAAATGGTTGTAAAAATCCTTATGTTTCCATATCTGCCTATCGTAAGAAAAATGCGTATATGCTGGAGTTGACGAACTGTATCAGTAAAAGAGTAGAAATAGATGATGAAACCGGATTGCCGGAAACCACAAAGAAAGATAAGGGTAGTCATGGATTTGGACTTGCCAATATCCGTAAAGTGGCTCAGAAATATTATGGAGACATAGATATAAGTCAGGATGAAAATAACTTTACATTGACGGTTATGTTAATGGTTGAATAAGAAATAAGGGACACAATTCTGTACGAATGGGTATAGATTGTGTCTATTGTTTTGCAACCTTGGTTGCATGTTCACAACATAAAAAGGTCGTTTCACAACAAGTCTATTTAGTATGAAGTTTTATATTCCGAAATAGGAAATAGCAGAAGTATCTGTGTGTAGAGAAACGGATTTCTAATCAATATTTCAAGGAGGATGATGCGGATGGCAGTAAAGGGAATCGGAAGTAATTACCTGTACCCGGTACAAAATGATTACAAGCCTGATTCAAAAACAGAGGACACTAAAAATGCTGTTTCCCAGACTGCGGTGCAGAAGGAAGGAGTAAGTTACGAAAAGACAATACCGGATTCTGTATCGGCAGGACTTGAGTATATTCAAGGGTTGGAAAAGCAAATTAGTGGAACAAAGTTTTTTGTCGGGACTGTAAGTTATGGACAGACCTACGGTAATTCATCAGACATTAATTTTGTTGTGAATCCTAAGTTCTTAGGAAAGCTAGGAACGGATGAGGCGACAAGAAAACAATTTGAAGAAGATGTTAAGTTTTTAAATGATTTTTCTAGGAGATTTAGACAGCAGCAACTTGCCCAGGGACGAGAAATGATTAGTCAAGGGTGGTTCTGTGATGAAAATGGTAATTGGGGTGGCTGGGGAGTCAGCAGACCTATAAAGCAAAGTACAGTATTACAGGATATGACAGATAATGCCGAGAAAATCCGGCAGGAGAAACTTGAGGAGCGAAAAAAAGTAGAAGCAGAGCTGAAAGAGCATTTTGGTGACCGTTTCAAAGGATTTCATGTGAAATGGTCGGAGGAGGATGCAAAGGCGGAAGAAACAGAGGAATTGGAAATTGCGGAGGACGCTGAGAAAGAGAGCGAGACCATAGGTGGTAGTGTTGGTGTAAATGTCGGCAAGACTGCAAGAAAGATTGCGGCGGCAAAGACTACAAGCCAGTTACGGGCGGTTATAGCGGAAATAAAAGGCGATATGCAGGAAGTAAAAGCAGGCATTGAAAAAGGATGGTGCGATGAGTCGGAAATGGAAAAAGTAAATTCTTTAATGACTCAAGCACAGAACCGTATGGGACAGGTAGAAGATAGAGAAGCAACACCGGAAGAAGAGAATATGTTTGCAATGGCTTCACTTATGTAACAGGAGGAATACGATATGAGAATAAATGGTTTAAATGGAGCAAATACACCTGCGGGTGGAATGAATATGACGAAGGCAACAGATTCTGTCAGCAAGAATATTCAGAATCAGATTGCTAATGCTCAGAAGCAGTTGCAGGAGCTTTCTGCCAACAAAGATATGAGCATTGAAGAAAAAATGAAAAAGAGACAGGAAATTCAACAGCAGATTACGGATTTGAATAATCAGTTAAGACAGCATCAGATTGAACAGAGGAAAGAACAGCAGGCAAAGAAATCATCAATGGATGATATGCTTGGTGGCAGTAAGAAAACTGCTCCGAAAGCTGGAAAGCAAAGTACAGGGCTGTCACAGGCAAGTATGAAGGCTATGATTTCTGCTGATTCCGCAATGGCTCAGGCACAGGTGCAGGGCAGCGTTGCTACAAAGATGGAAGGCAGAGCCGGGGTGCTGGAGTCTGAAATCAAGTTGGATTCAGCTCGTGGTGATGATGTAGAGGCAAAGAAAGAGGAACTTGCAGAAGTAGAGCAGAAGGCTGCTTTAGCAGAATCAGCACAGATGAATACATTGGCTACTGCGAACAAGGAATTGGAAGAAGCTGCAAAAGCAGATCAGCAGACTGAAAAAGCAGATGATAAAGATAAGAAAACAGATAAGAAGGATGCTGTTGCTGGTGAAAAAGATGATAAGACTGTGGCAGGCACAGAAGAAACCGAGAATGTGGGCGCTGATGTTAAGAATGAAACAGTTAATACGGATATAGCAGAGCCGGTAGAGGTATCTGTACCAGAAACAGTTGCATATACCCATGTGGATGTGCGTTTATAGGAGGTGCTTACTATGTCAGAGATAAATAGTTTTAGTGATTATGCAAGCAAATATAACACCAATGTAGATTATTCCTATTTGTTTGGAGGTATGCAGACACCGTCAACAGGCAGTGCTTTTAATCTTTCTGACTATGCGGCAATCAAAAATGGCAGTTATGGAAAATTGCTGAAGGCATATTATGCAAAGCAGGATGCAGAAAAGGCATCATCCGGTGGGGATACTGTACAGAAATCTACACTTATGAAGTCAGGAGCGGATGCACTAAAGAAATCAGCAGATGCTTTAAATAATGATGAACTATGGGAAAAGAAGAAAATCAAGAAAAAGGATGAAAAGACAGGAGAGGAAATAGAGGTTGAAGATTATGATTGGGATGCTATCACAAAGGCTGTGAAATCATTTGTAGAAGATTACAATGATGTTGTGGAACAGGCTGGCAATTCTAATTCAAAAGATGTATTACGCAATGCTGTGTGGATGACAGGAATTACCGAATCCAATGAGAATATGCTTTCAAAAATCGGTATTACCGTAGGCAAGGGTAATAAGTTGGAACTGGACGAGGAAGCACTTAAAAATGCAGACATTAGTTCATTCAAAACACTTTTTACCGGACATAATTCGTTTGCTGATAAGGTATCCATGAAAGCAAACAGTATTTCCAATGCGGCAGCACGAACAAGCGGAACCTATAAGAGCAATGGTACATATAACAATGCTTTATCGGAGCTTGTATCAAAGAAGGTAGATGAGGAAGTGTAGGAGGTGTGCCTATGAACTTATCTATAAATGGTCTTAATGGCTTTTCCATTTTTTCGCAGAAATTTGGAACTGCCGGAATGCTTAAAAGCACTCAGGAAAAGCAAGAGCGACAACAAAAGGCACAAAGTCAGATTGAATTTTTTGAGAATCAGAAAGAAAATCTGAAAAATATGCAATGTGATAGTATTGAAGATATTGCAAGAAAATTGGAAATGTTTCATTCCTACGAAGATCAGATTGCTGCTGTGAAGAAACAATATAATAATGAGCAAATGTTTCATACTATGGATGAGGCGAGGGAACGAGGAGAACAGATTGCAGAACTTGCCGAAGATTATGCTCCTAAGACTGAGGAAGAAAGAAAAGAGGAAATGGTTGAGGAAGCTCTTGGCATTGAAGAAAAGGGTGGACTTACTGAAAGTATGGAAGGTGTTCAGAAAATCACAGAAGAGATGGTGGAAGAACTTGCAACAGAGAATGTGGAAGTGTTGGATGAAGCGATGAATGCTGAAGATGAAATTCTCACTGAAACCGAGTTATTAACACCAGAAGAGGTAAAATATAAGGCAATTGATATTTTGATATAGCTCGTAGGAGTGGCTTTCGTTCCCATTCAGATAGGGTTTCGTTCCATTTTGTAAAGAAAAATAAATATTTGCCGATAACTATTATAAGCTAAGGATGGCGTCTATTTTCAACGGATTGAATGTAAGGTGAAATAGACGCTATTTTTATCTTCAAAAATTTTTATACCACTTGGACCTTTCGGGAAGTGGTGCAATCCGGACTGACAGATGGATTGCGGAAAAGAGATTATATGTCAATTTCAGGAATCGGCGGTGCTATGGGCGGCGTCAACTACTACAACAACAGAGTGAATCGGAACTCTAATCAGGTAGCAAGTTCTTTCAGTACAGGATCTTGCATTAATCT
The DNA here is from genome assembly GCA_949289145.1 of uncultured Eubacteriales bacterium. Classification (GTDB taxonomy): domain Bacteria; phylum Bacillota; class Clostridia; order Lachnospirales; family Lachnospiraceae; genus RUG11237. The sequence goes on from CASEML010000170.1 coordinate 6,501, forward strand.
GAAAATGACCGATGAAGATTCGGGAAGCAGAGCACTTACTTCTGTGGGTTATCCAGATGGCAGTAGTGTATCTGTATTCAAGGCAGAAGGCTATACAGATGGCAATCCGCAGTACATGGTAAAGCGTTGGGGTAAGGATGGAGAAGAAACAGAATACTTTGTGAATCCTACACAGGTACAACCGGAGGATGACAATATCACAATTTGGCTGGTTATTTATCATTCAAACGATTTTATGAGTGTATGGAATAATTTTAATTGCCTATAAAATGAAAGAAGCCTGAGTATGAATGGCGTTTGTTTTTAGTGAGGTGAAAATAGACGCCATTTGCTATAAAATATACTAAACCGCTTGGACCTTTCTGGGAAGCGTTGCAACCTTGACTGACAGATGGGTTGCGGAAAGGAGTAATATGGGTATAAATGGCGTAGGTTCGTTTTGTGCACAAAATTATGATGTACCAAACAGAGGACGAGCCACCAGAGGGAAAACTTCAGTTGATGATTTTGCGAGTATGGGTAGTGCAACATCACTTTCTGAATCCTCTGATAATGGGAAAAGAATAGGTCTTACTGCTGTTGGAAATGTGGGGTATATTGCTATGTATGCAGATTCTTCCACGGAACAAGATCCGATTGTTAAGGTAGGAGATTATGAGGTGCGTATAAAAGATGTGAATCCAAATAATGCAACGAAAATGGAAATGTTTGCGTTGCTATCTTATATGGATGACAAAGGACTTACCAATAATACGGGTATGAAGTCTTTTAACAAGATGACAGCGTATTCGTCACAGGCAGAATACAATGGCTATTGTAGCGGTATTTATGATGAAAATGCTGCATGGACGGTGGAGCGTGATTGGATTGGCATACTTGGCAATGCAAAAGAAACATTTTTTAGTATCCCACAAACATATAATCAGGGATTAGAATGTGAAAAAATAATTGAAAACTTGAAAAAGTGGAGTGATACATCTTCTGATGATGAAAATACAGATTATCAGAAGATACTTAGTGAGAGAAAAAATGAAATCTATGAAAAAGTGAAAAATGGCGATACAGAGGAGTCTTTTCAGATAGGTGGAAGTTCTTTCACAGAAAAAGAATGGGATAAGCTACTTGCGGAAGTAGATGATATTACAGAGGGAATGCGAGAAGCAATGCGTGAGGAACATGAAAAGCGATTTGCAGAAGCTGTAAAAGAAACAACATCAAGCACCGTAAATAATACAGGTGAAACAGATTTAGTATCTAAACTGTTTGAAACACAAAATTCAGAAATAAAAGTGTCCAATTTCAAGGAGCATGAAACTCCAAATTATAAGTTTGTTCCCGAACCGGAAATTGGTTCAGGCGGCATGAGAATTTTGAAAAATGGACAAAGCGTAGCAATGTTCTCTGTTGATGATTTGAAAATCCGAGTAGACGAGCAAACAGGTACAAGAGTGTTAATCAGTGAAATGGGCGGTTATAACGGTAATTGGTATGATGCTATTCCTGTGGACGCAGAACTGGAGAACGGATTGGCGGAAGCAATCGGTGTTGATGACATTCCGGAGGTCGAGTTAGAAGGATATTACATAGGAACTCATAGTAGAACCGGTATCCAGTATGTGATGAGACCGGGGGATGAAGGCAGAGGCGGTAAGGTTCTCCTTAGAAATGCAGCCGATGTTGCAAGATACAATGCTTTAGCAGAAGAATATTATACTCGTTATCCTAACTTAATAGAGAGTCAGGAGGAAGGTAGAATTTGGGCTACTTTTGAAATTCTTGGTATGGCAGAAAGAACAGCTAGCGGAATTGTATCTATTCATCCAGATAATATTTCTTATAGCGATAATTCAGATTATAAGAATAATTGGAGTATCATGTTGAATGATGAGACATGGGAACTGTTATATGAATGGCTTGAAGAAAACAGAAATCGTATGGAAGAAATGAATAAGTTTAGTTCTTGGCGAGATATATTGGATGAAATTGGTGGTTCTTATGAAAGAATTTGGTCTAAGGAAGAATTAGACCAAGGGTACTTGAATAATTAGAAGATTTCGTTCCCATTCAGATAGAGTTTCGTTCCATAAGGGTTTGTAAAAATGAATAACTTGGCGATATAATTATCAGCTAAGGATGGCGTTTATTTTCAAGGGAGTGAGTGTGGAAATAGACGCCATTTTTATTAGCTAAGGATTTTATTCCCGTTCAGATAGGGTTTCGTTCCTTTGTAAGTAGGTAATCATCCGTACCTTGACAAAATAAAAAATCCCCCGGCACCACCAGGGGAAGGTCTATCTCTTACTTTTTAAGTTTGCTGTGGCAATCAGCTGGCAGGCTGGTGGACCATGGAAGCAGTTCCAGCATGGCTTTCTTTTCCGGGAACGGACCTGGATCTTTCATCTGCTCCATCACATAGGTGAGATAATTGCAGGGTTTCAGCCCGTTCAGCATGGCTGTTTCCGTGATGCTGTATACAGCCGCGCTGGCCTGCGCTCCACGGATGCTCTTTGCAAAAAGCCAGTTCCGTCTCCCTGCCGCAAAGTTTTTCAGTGCACGTTCCGCCGCCAGATTATCAATGCTTAAGTGTCCGTCCTCCAGATATCTCTTCAGATAAACTTCCTGGTTCAAGGTGTACAGGACAGCTTCACCGATCAACGAAGACCGGTCT